>CALPIR020000040.1 GCA_943323675.2 Chitinophaga pinensis
TAGTAAAATCAATAAGTATACTTTCATCAATAAGCACAACGGTTAATTTTTATCCTAAGTGTAAATTTATGACATAATGCATTAAAAAAAAGTATTCAATACCGTAAGTTTACTTTACCAAATGTAATGGCGCTAAACGAAGTTATTATTGCACACTTCTAAATACAATCAACAACCAAATGGCTATTAATGGGTTTGTTTTAAACCCACATTATACAATCTTTGCACATCATGAAATACGATTACGTAATAATTGGCGGGGGAATAGTAGGACTAGCCTCTGCATATCATATACTAAAACAACAACCGCATGCCAAGTTGGCCTTGTTAGAAAAAGAATCGGCTGTTGCGGCACATCAAACTGGTCACAACAGTGGTGTGATACACTCGGGTATCTACTACAAACCGGGTAGTTTAAAGGCCCAAAATTGCATTGATGGTTATAACATGATGGTTGATTTTTGTGCTGAACATGGTATTAAATTTGATTTATGTGGCAAGTTAATTGTTGCTGTAAATGACAGTGAATTGCCCGAATTAGAAAAGCTTTATAACCGTGGGCACGAAAACGGGTTAACCAATATTAGTTACGTAAGCAAAGAACAAATTGCCGATTACGAGCCGCATTTAAATGGTGTTAAGGCTATTCATGTGCCCTATACGGGTATTATAGATTATACCGAAGTTTGCGAAAAATTAGCTGAATTGGTAACCCAAATGGGAGGAGAAATTTACCTAAACCACAAAGCAGAAGATATTATTGTAGAACAGGATTACACGCAAATTGTAACTCCTTTTAAGATATTTACCACAAGTACGTTTGTTAATTGTGCAGGTTTATATTGCGATAAGGTAGCAGAACTAGCAGGAGAGAAAATAGATACTAAAATTATTCCGTTTAGGGGAGAGTATTTTATGCTTAAACCTGAAAAGAGATATTTGGTAAAAAACCTTATTTATCCTGTGCCCGATCCTAATTTCCCGTTTTTGGGTGTGCACTTTACTCGCATGATCCACGGTGATATTGAAGCAGGACCCAATGCAGTATTTGCATTTAAGCGCGAAGGTTACCTAAAAAGTGATGTTGACTTGGAAGAAATGTTTGAATCGTTAGCATGGCCTGGTTTTCAGAAAGTGGCAGCTAAATATTGGAAAACGGGTATTGGTGAATTTTACCGATCATTTAGTAAGACGGCATTTACAAAAGCATTGCAACGTTTGATACCAGAAGTGCAAGAAGATGATTTAATACCTGCAGAATCAGGAGTGCGTGCGCAAGCTTGCGATCGCTCTGGTGGTTTATTAGATGATTTTAAAATTATACAAAGAGCCAACGCCATTCATGTATTAAATGCACCATCTCCTGCTGCAACCTCATCATTAAGTATTGGTAAAACCATAGCCAGTTTGGCTGTAAATCAAAATAGATAATTATGTTCACAGCGCAAACACAATTACGCGTTCGTTATGGCGAAACCGATCAAATGGGCGTGGTATACCATGGCAACTATGCTTTATATTTCGAAATTGCCCGTACAGAAGCATTAAGGCAAATAGATGTAACCTATCGAAGCTTGGAAGAAAATGGGATAATGATGCCTGTAGTTAATTTAACAGTAAACTATAAAAAGCCAGCCAAGTATGATGACTTACTAACCATTAAGTCGATTTTTAAAGTGATGCCCACTGTTAAAACAATAGTAGAATACGAAGTGTATAACGAAGCGGATGAGTTGTTGTGCACAGGACAAACTACTTTGGTTTTTGTTGATATGAAAACCAATAAAGTGACCCGTTGCCCCCAAAAACTGATTGATATATTTACACCGTTTTTTGAAGATAGAAGCTAGAAGTCAGAAATAGAAATCTTGTATGACTTAAAATGAAAATTCCTTATCACTCAACACTCATCACTAAATAGTGCAACCACCAAAAGCAAATAAGATAACACGTAAGCTGCTCAATTCAACTGTGGCCAAGCGTTTTATATCCTTTGCTCAAAGTAAGCAAGTGCCTGGTTATTCGGGTATAAGTTGGTACACGGTACTAGAGTTTTTTATTCGTTGGGTTGATAGAAGAGATTTACAGTTACGTGCCACGTCTTTATCGTTTACTTTTTTTCTAGCCTTGTTTCCTTCCATCATTTTTATTTTCACCTTAATTGCATACATACCTATTAGTAATAGCCACCAAAGTATCATGCTTTTTTTTGAAAAGTTATTACCTACCAGTGCATACAAAGCAGCACAAACTACTTTAGTTGATATTTTAAATAACCAACGTGGAGGACTGCTATCGTTAGGTTTTTTAACGGCTATGTATTTTAGCACCAATGGCTTTGTTTCTTTAATGAATGCTTTAAACAAATACGGAAGGCAAAAGGAAACACGCTCGTTTTGGAAAAAAAGAATAGTGGCCATCATACTCGCCACCATTGTTTCTGTATCATTGTTAATTGCGGTAGGTTTATTAACCTTTGGCAATTTCACCATCAAATACCTTGATAAGTTGGCTTATTTCCCTTCAAAAATAACCCCCGTACTTTTAGTTTCACTTAATATTAGTATTGTAGCGATACTGATTTTGTTTTTTATTAGTATGATATTTTATTTGGCACCTAATCACAACAAACAATGGCGGTTTATTTCGCCTGGTGCAGTGTTTGCGTGTGTATCTATATTGTTAACCACGTTAGGGTTTTCGGGTTACATCAATGCATTTAATACTTACAACAAAGTGTACGGATCAATTGGTGTGCTTATTGTTATTATGCTACTTATATACATTAATACCTATATTTTGCTATTGGGTTATGAGTTGAATATATCAATTGATAAGGCAGCCAAAGAAATAAAAACGTTTAAGGCGATTAAAGCCAATAGGGTAGTAGTATTAAAAAACGAAGCATATAAAGAGGAGTAAATGTATATTTAAAACATGTTGTGTTACTTCTGTTACAATTTTAATTAACCCTTATTTATTACATTTGAAATATGAAATACGTTTTAGTAGTGTTATTATTTGGCTTATTGGGTAATGCACAAGCACAACAAATTAAAACAGTAACCCCCGATTGGATTGATGGTATCCATGCCTCAAAAAGTGATACGCTATACATCATAAATTTTTGGGCTACTTGGTGCAAACCTTGCGTTGAAGAATTACCCTATTTTGAACAATTAGCTGATACCTGTGCAAATAAAAAAGTAAAAATATATTTGGTTACAACCGATATGCGAAAAGATATCGCCACACGCGTAACAGATTTTATTAAGGCTAAAAAGTTAACCCAACAAGTGGTATTTATTAACGAGGTAAATGCCGATAAATGGATTAATAAAGTGAGCGAAGAGTGGAGTGGCGCAATACCTGCAACTCTAATGATAAAAGGCGATATAGGCTATAAGCACTTTAAAGAAGGTGAGCTTACTTTTGAAGAATTAAACCTTTTGGTAAAGCAAGTAATAAACTAATATTTGTTTAGAAATAAGACACGCTAGCCACAGTTCTTTGATCGATAATAAACTATACACATGCATTAATTTGCTGTGTAAATGTGGTTAACTGAAAGGCAGCGTTGTAAGCATTACATACTTATTTAGTAGTGTAATTAAAATCGCATTTTAAACCAATATGAATCATACATTATTGCAAATTACCGAAACCGCTCCGACAAGCGAATCAATCAATTTAATAGACCTAACCATGAAAGGTGGACCTATTATGATTCCATTGGCTATACTAAGTATTATAGCTGTTTATTTAACCATAGAACGTTTTTTAACATTGAAAAAGGCTTCAAAATTAGAAGCTAACTTCATGGCAAACATTAAAGACTTAGTACTAAACGGTAATATAAAAGGTGCAAAAGCTTTATGTGAACGCACCAATTCTCCTATAGCACGTATGATAGAAAAAGGTGTTACACGTATTGGTAAACCTTTACAGGACATAGATACTTCAATTCATAATGTTGGTAATATTGAAATTAATAAATTAGAAACAGGTATGCCAACCTTAGCAACCATTAGTGGTGCTGCGCCCATGTTAGGTTTTTTGGGAACCGTTACGGGTATGGTTACTGCTTTTCATAAAATGAGTACCGCTGGTGCTAACCTAACGGTAAGTTTATTGGCAGGTGGTATTTATGAAGCGTTAGTCACAACGGTTGCGGGTTTAATAATTGGTATATTTGCTTATATCGCATACAACCAATTAACATCAATGATCGAAAAAATAATCCACCGCATGGAAGCTACTGCGGTTGAGTTTATTGACTTATTACAAGAACCTGCTTAATTATGGCATTTAAAAGACGTACAAAGGTTAAGCCTGATTTTAGTATGGCTTCTATGACAGATTTGGTGTTTTTGTTGCTCATATTTTTTATGATTACATCTACATTAGTTAGTCCTAATGCCATTAAAGTTAGTTTACCTAAAGCAAATAACCAGGTTACCACACCCAAAGCAATAGCGGTAAGCGTTACTGCCGATTTGTTGTGGTATGTAAATGGTACTCAAACCACACAAGAATTATTGGAAGCTGAACTAAGTAATCAATTAAAATCTGTAAATGCTGATGATGCAGTAGTTTCTATTAACTGTGATAAAAGTGTACCAGTTGAATATCTCGTACACATTATGAAAGTGTGCAATAAATTAAAGGCTAAAGCCGTTTTAGCAACACAACCGGAGTAATATTTTATGTCGGACGCCTCATTAGATAAACTAGAACAACGCAACAAAATTATTGGATATGCTGGTACTGCCATTGTACATGCATTGTTGTTGTTGCTGTTGTGGTGGTTGGTTTTATCTCCGCCAAATCCGCCAATAGAATACGGTGGAATGGGCTTAACAATGGCTTTGGGTGAAGAAAACATGGGTGGCCCAAGTGATGTGCCAGTTACAGATCCTAGTGTTCCTGAACCGACTCCGCCTGTTGAAGAAACCGAACAACCTGTTGCAACCCAAGAGGTAGAAGAAGCACCTGCTGTTGTTGCGCCTAAAGAGGTAAAAAAAGTTGAAGTAAAAAAGCCTATAAAAAAACCAGTAGAGAAACCTGTTGAACAGCCACGTAAACCAGACGAAAAAAGTTTATTTAAGAAACGTAATAACACTGCTGATGCAAGTGGCCGTGGTGATGGTGATGCTCCTGGAAACCAAGGTGCTGCTGATGGAGACCCGAATGGAGACCCTAACGGAAATGGTTACGGAAATGGAGGCACAGGCAGTGGAACTGGCACAGGTAATGGAACAGGACCTGGTAATGGTGATGGTATAACTTATGAGTTAAAAGGACGTAGCTTAGCACGTAAACCAAATATTGAAGACAACTCGAAAGAGACAGGTAAAGTAGTCGTAAGTATTGTGGTTGATAAAAGTGGCAAAGTAACCAAAGCTATGCCTAATCAAAGAGGTACAACAACACTCAGTCCCATATTGCTTGCTAAAGCTAAGCAAGCTGCACTTGATACGCGTTTCTCTCCCAATCCCAATGCCCCTGAGGAGCAATTTGGAACCATTACTATTGTATTTAAATTCAGACCGTAATTTATTATTCGTTCACTTTAGGGGATATCTGTTTTGTTAATTCGAAAAAAGCAAGTATTGATGCTGCCCCAATAACAGGAGCTATAAATCCTTTTACATCTGGAGCTTGTACCTTAAATAATTCCTGTAAAACAGGCATAAATAGGATAAGTGAAGTAAGTATTAATGCTAGAGAAATGATTAATGAAGTGGCTATATTTTTCTCTAAAATTACCGCAACAAAACTTCTGGTTTTTGATAAGTTTGATAATATCATTACCACATTACCCATAATTAATGCAGTAAAAGTGATGCCCCTGATTTCGCTTTCTTGATATCCTAAAGTGTTGGAAATGAAATAAACTACCAATATTACCACGAATAATAAAATGCCCCTAAACGAGCTGCTAATAATTTGTTTACTGCCAAAAAAATGTTCGTTTACAGGATGTGGTGGTCTCGACATAATGTTTTTTTCATCTTGCTCTGATTCAAATGCAATAGAACAAATAGGGTCTATAATGAGTTCCATAAAGATGATGTGCAAAGGAAGTAAGAGTATGGGTATATGAGGAAATATAGCTGGCAATAAGGCCATGCCAATAATAGGCATGTGTATGGCCATAATATATGACATGGCTTTTTGTAGGTTATCAAATATTCTTCTACCTAAACGTACACCAGAAACAATTGATGCAAAGTTATCATCTAATAATACAATGGCAGATGCTTCACGCGCCACATCTGTTCCTTTATTACCCATTGCAATGCCTATGTTCGCGGCTTTTAGTGCAGGGGCATCATTCACGCCATCTCCTGTCATGGCTACAATATGACCATTTTTTTGAAGGGCTTTAATGATGCGTAACTTTTGTTCAGGAACTACCCTAGCAACTACAGATACTTGATTCAAATGTTGTTGTAATGCATCGTCTGATAACTGGTTAATTTCATCACCAGTTATCATTCCTTTAACTTCGAGTCCTGCTTGTTGGGCAATACTTTTAGCCGTAGCAGGATAGTCGCCTGTTATCATCATTACTTGTATACCTGCTTTATTGCATTCTTTTATGGCTTGAGGAACTTCAGGTCTAATGGGGTCTTCAAATGCAATTAAACCGCAATAAATGTATTTAAAGTCGTGCTGTGTTTCTGGTAATATGGCTTTATGATGTTGGGCTGTTGCTACACCCAATACGCGATAACCTTGTTTTGCCATTTCATTTACCAATTTAAGTTCACGGTTAACTTCGTCTTGACTTAAATTACACAATTCCAAAATAGCCTCGGGAGCTCCTTTGGTGGCAATGCTAATTTCTTCTCCATTTTGCAATACCCTGGTCATAGCCAACAATTTTCTGGTTAACGGGTATTCTCTTAAAAGTTCTTGGATTGATGCTTTATGGTGTTGTTTAAATAAGTTTATAATTGCTTTCTCCATTGGATCTATAGAGTCTGGAGAGGTAGCATTATTTGCTGTTTTGATAAGGTCTAGGGCTAATTGCGACAGCTTAGTGAATGCGTTATTATTAATGATAGTTCCATCCATGGAAATAGCTTTTACTTCCATTTTGTTCTGTGTAATGGTACCCGTTTTATCACTGCATAAAATGGTAGCCGAGCCTAACGATTCTATTGCTGAAGGTTTACGGGTGAGAACATTTTTTTTAGACATACGCCATGCTCCTAAAGCCATAAAAATGGTTAGCACAACAGGAAACTCTTCAGGTAAAATAGCCATGGCCGATGATAAACCTGTAAGTAACGATTGCACAAAATTACCTCGTGTGAAATAAAACAACATCACCACCGCTATACTTATAGCTACACCACCAATACCCAAATTACGAATAAGTATTTTCATCTCCTGCTGTAATTTTGGTTCGTTGTCTTCTATGTTTTTTAGCGAAGTTGCAATAGATCCTATTTTAGCATTGATGCCTGTTTGTGTAACTTTTGCAATACCTTTTCCTTGCACTGCCAAAGTACCACTATACAATTCTATTTGCTCAGTCTGAAGGTCTTTTTCTATTGCAATAGATTCACCTGTAAGTATCGATTCGTCTACTTTTAGGTTTATGCTATTTATTAAAATGGCATCAGCAGCAATACGATCTCCTTCGTTAACCAGCATTACATCACCAGGTACTAATTCTCTTCCTGCTATTCTTATTTCTTCTCCATCACGTTTAACTAACACACGTGGTGACGATAGTTTTTTTAAAGCCTCTAGTGCTTTTTCAGTTTTGCGGTATTGATAAAATGTAATAGAAATAATAAGTACAATAGAAAAAAACATAATCACACCTTCTGTAAGGTCGCCAACCAAAAGGTAAATGCTGGCACATGCCAACAACAATAAAAACATGGGTTCTTTTATAACCTCTAATGCAATACGCAATAAGTTTTTAGGCTTTGCATTTGGTAATTCATTGTAACCAAACTTCTCTAATAACTGCTCTGCTTCATATTTACTTAATCCGTGCATGTTTGGTAATTTGTATAATGATTATAAAAGTTAAAACAACCTTACAATAACCAATTCTTTCATTTACAACAACAAATTCGCCACGTTAGCAAGCTCGCTTCGTTCACCTTTTTCAAGTGTAATATGCGCATAAATAGGGTTATCACGTATTCGGTCAATCAAATAACTTAATCCGTTAGATTGTGCGTCAAGATACGGAGTATCTATCTGAAAAACATCACCCGTAAAAACTATTTTACTTCCTTCACCTGCACGTGTTATAATAGTTTTAACCTCTAGTGGGGTAAGGTTTTGTGCTTCGTCTATAATAAATAAGATGTTTGATAAACTTCGTCCTCTAATATAAGCCAAAGGCGAAACCACTAATTTTTCTTGAGTAACCATCTCCGTAATTTTTTGGTATTCCTTGTCAGATTCCTTCCATTGGTTTTGTATCAACTTTAGGTTATCCCAAAGCGGTTCCATGTATGGATTAATTTTACTTTTAATATCGCCTGGTAAATAACCAATATCTTTATTCCCAAGCGGCACAATAGGTCGTGCTAAATATATTTGACGGTAGTTTTGGCGTTGTTCCAATGCCGCGGCAAGTGCCAATAGCGTTTTACCTGTACCAGCCACACCTTGTATACTAACTAATGATACATTTGGATTAAGCACTGCATGCATGGCAAATGTTTGTTCTGCGTTTCGCGGTTTAATGCCGTGTGCGGTTCGTTTATCAATACGTTCAATGCTTTCTTTTTGTTGGTTGTAAAAACACAATACACTGGATTTGTTGTTCTTTAAAACAAAATAGTGGTTGGCTGCAGGCTTCTTATTAAACAACAAATCGTAGCTAACAAAACCGTCAGCATAAATCAAATCAATAACCGATTGTTTAACACCATCAATGGTTGAAATTCCAGTGTGTAACGTATCAAGGTTTTTAATTTTACCTGTTTCGTAATCTTCAGCATTAATGTTTAACGATTTTGCTTTAAGCCTTAAGTTTACATCCTTTGTAACCATAATTACTTTTCGCGTAGGGTACTCTTCGCTAATGGCCATGGCTGCATTTAATATCTTGTGATCGGCTTTTCTATCGCCAAAAACCACCATGGCATCAATGCTTGCTTTTTCTTTAAATTGCACACGTAACTTTCCTCTTCCTCTTCCGTTAATTGGTATCCATTCAGTTAAAGTGTACTCTCCAGAAAGTTTATCGAGGTAGCGGATAAACTCACGTGCTTCGTAATTTATGGTGTCGTTTCCTTTTTTAAAGTTATCTAATTCTTCAAGCACAGTTATAGGAATAGCTACATCATGTTCTTGAAAATTATTAATGCATTTATGATCGTATAAAATTACGGAGGTGTCTAAAACAAAGATTTTTTTCTCTGATGCTTTCTTGGCCATGGCTACTGTAATTAAAGGTTAATAGATGTTATTGATTATCAATATTCAATTAACGAAATATTTATTAATGCAATGTTTCTTACCTTTAATAGTTGTAAACATGATATATACACTTGGAGTAGAGGTAGATAGTTACAAGCTATTAAATAAATTGTTTGTGTTGGTTACAACCTAATTGATTTTTTATATCTCAATGCAAATCAAACAAGCCAAAATAGGGTGAATAGTGTTGGTGATTTTTTGATTGCCTTAAATAACTAACTTGCACACCATGGATTTTAAGCTAAACTTCATACCTAAATCACCCACAAAAAGTTTTAATTATAGGCAACCTATGTTGCTTACAGGATCTTGTTTTGCTGATAATATAAGTGATTTGTTAAATCAACATCAATTTCAGGTGTTGGCTCAACCTTATGGTGTAGTGTATAATCCAATAAGTATTGCACAGCAACTTTTAGCATTGGTTAAGGGTAAAACGTATACAGAAAATGATGTAGTGTTTCATAATGGATTGTACCATACTTGGCAACATCATTCTGTTTTTAGCAACACTGATAAAACCGATTTGCTTCAGAAAATAAATGCAGTTGCGCAAGATTCACATGCTTTTATACATCAACCAGAAACCATAGTATACGTTACATTTGGTTCTGCATTTGTTTATGAGTTAAAAGAACTCCCTGGTTTTATCACAGCCAATTGTCACAAACATCCACAACAAATTTTTAATAAACGCTTATTAAATGTAAACGAAATATTGGGGTGTTGGCAGAATTTAATGACGGCTTTACCTCATGTTCAATTTGTGTTTACGGTAAGCCCGGTTAGGCATGTTAAAGATGGTTTGTTTGAAAACAATGTAAGCAAAGGTGTTTTACTACAAGCCGTTTATGAGTTGTGTAAACAGCAAAGCAATGCCTATTATTTTCCAGCCTACGAGATTGTGGTGGATGAATTGCGCGATTATCGTTTTTACGATACTGATCTTATACACCCTACTGCACAGGCCATTGAATACGTTTGGCAACAATTGGTTAAAACTTGTTTTGATGAGTTAACCAAACAATTTGTGGCGGATGTAAAAGCCATTAATGTGATGAGAAATCACCGCATAATGCATCAGGGAACAATTACGCATGAGAAGTTTATTGAAGCTTTAAAAGAAAAAGAAATACGATTTAATTCAACCTATATCTTAAGTAAATAAGGTCATTGCAACTGCATGTCAAACAATTGTGCGATGTGTTTTTTCAGTTTGATCTTTACTTCTTCAATATCTATTTCACGCCCTAACTCCTTTTGTAAAGAGGTTACTTGCTTGTCATCAATTCCGCAGGGCACTATGTGACTAAAATAATCGAGGTTTGTATTTACGTTAAATGCAAATCCATGCATGGTTACCCAACGGCTACAACGTACGCCCATAGCACAAATTTTACGCGCTTTTAATTGATCATCAACATCAAGCCAAACTCCTGTAAAGCCTTCGTATCGCTCGCCTTTAATGCCATATTCGGCAAGTGTAAGTATAACAGCTTCTTCTAAAAAACGAAGGTACTTATGTATATCAGTAAAAAACTGTTCTAAGTCTAAAATAGGATAGCCCACCAATTGCCCCGGACCATGGTAAGTAATATCGCCACCACGATTAATAGGAATATACGTAGCACCAATTTTTTGTAAAAACGCTTCATTAACTAATAGGTGATTTTCGCTGCCACTTTTACCTAAGGTATATACATGAGGGTGCTCACAAAATATTAAATGGTTTTGTGGCAAGACTTGTTCGCTTTCTGCTAAGCTGCGGTTTACAAACTTACAATCTACTTTCTCTTTAAATAAAGTTTCTTGTTTGTCCCAAGCTTCTTGGTAAGCAATGTTACCCCAATCTATAAAAGTTACCGCTTTCATGTAAAAAAAATGAAGGGAGTAAAATTGCTTTACTCCCTTGTTTTGTTATTTATAAATATCTTTAAGCTCAACAGGTTTGCTCGGTTTTTTGCGCATTCGCATGTTAAGCAGCTCTACCAAAATAGAGAATGCCATGGCAAAATATACATAACCCTTTGATACATGTTGACCAAAACTTTCTGCCACCAATAATAAACCAATGGTAAGCAAAAAGGCCAAAGCCAATAGTTTTATGCTGGGGTGTTTATCAATAAACCTGCTAATTGCTGCTGAGAAAAACAACATAATGATCATCGAGACAATCACAGCTGCAATCATGATGGGTAAATCTTGTGCTAATCCTACTGCGGTAATAATCGAATCAAAAGAAAAAACGATGTCAATAATAATAACTTGTAACACCACATTCCAAAAAGTAGGTTTTACATTTTTACTATGTTCTTCGGGATATGCTTCTAGTAGTTCATAAATTTCTACAGTGCTTTTATATAGTAAAAATAAACCACCTGCCAACAAAATAATATCCCTCCAACTCAGCCCATGACCAAACACTTCAAAGAGTATTTCTGTCATTTCATTAACAATGTAGCTGATAAATGAAAGTAATACCAAACGGATAAATAACGCTAAAAACAGGCCTAATCTACGTGCTTTGTTTTGATTTTCAGGAGGTAGTTTCCCAGTAACAAGTGATATAAAAATCACATTATCAATGCCTAAAACAATCTCCATAACGGATAATGTTATTAAAGAAAGCCAGGCTTCTGGTCTAGAAAAAAGGGTAATTATATCCATAATTGTAGCAGCAAATATATTAAAAAAAATACCCACATTTGTGCCACATGAGATACGATAAACATATTTTTATTTGCACCAACCAAAAGGCCGAAGGAAAGGCATGTTGTGGTGAAGCCCGAGGAATGGAATTGGTTAACAAATTTAAAGAGGTATTGCGCGATAAAGGCTTACAAGGTAAAGTGCGTGCGCAACGCTCTGGTTGCATAGATGCTTGCGGAAATGGACCTGCTTTGGTTATTTATCCAGAAGGTACTTATTATGGGCACGTAACTATAAACGATGTTGAACGCATTGTTGAGCAACATGTTCAAAATAACCAAATACTTACCGACCTTGAACTAACTTTTTAGTATTGGTTTAATGCTTTGCCAGTAGGTTAAATTAATTGCCATACTTACCCAAACTATTTATATTTACAACGCATGCAATTTGTATATCCTGGTTTTTTGTGGGCATTAGCTGCTATTAGCGTTCCCATTATTATACATTTATTTCATTTTAGGCGCTTCAAAAAAATAGTATTTAGCGACATTCGTTTTTTGCAGCAATTGCAAGAACAAAATAAATCTAAACAAAAGCTAAAAGATTTATTGGTGTTGTTATGTCGTATTTTGGCAGTATCGGCAATGGTTTTAGCTTTTGCACAACCCTTTATTCCGCTTGGGCAAAATAGTAAAACAGGTGGCAGTAATGTAGTAAGTGTTTTTGTAGATAATAGTTTTAGTATGAATGCCCAAGGAACTGATGGGGCATTATTTGAAATAGCAAAAAACAAAGCTCGCGCCATTGTAAATGCCTACGATAACCTTGATAAGTTTCAAGTTTTAACCAATGATTTGAGTGGTAGCGAGCAACGTGTCGTAAATAAAACCGAGGCTTTAGCAAGAATAGACAATATTGAACCTACCCCTGCAAGTGCCAACATATTGGATATTTGGGCCAAGCAAAATACCGCATTTGGTGTTGAAGGAAATAGTTATTATCACTCTTACATCATCAGCGATTTTCAGCAAACACAATTTAAACTAAGTGGAATAACGTCTGATAGCGCCATTAACCATAATTTTATTCCTTTAGAAAATAAATTGGCGCAAAACATCAGTATTGATTCTGTATACATCAATACGCCATTTATAAAGGCCAATGAACCAATTGCGCTTCAAATAAAACTTACCAATCATGGTCAAACAGAGGTAGAGGGTTTGGTAGTTAAAGTAATGTTAAACAAGGTTCAAAAGGCACTTATAAATGTAAACTTAGCCGCAGGAGAGTCTTTAGTTGCAGAGGCTGTTGTTAAGCAGACTGGAGATGCTTGGCAGGAGGGAGAAGTAAGCATAACAGATTACCCAATTACTTTTGATGATAAGTTGTATTTTGCCTTGAAGCCAACATCCCAACATCATATTTTATACATTGGTAAGGGCACCAATAAATTTATAAATGCTGTTTTTGCAAATGATCCTAACTACGCGTTATCATCAAATACTTTTGGTAATATAAATTACCAAAATTTTAATAAATACAATCTAATTATTGTTGATGAACCTACTGATTGGTCAAGTGGCTTAAGTACCGAATTGAACAACTACCTTGAACAAGGTGGGCAAGTATTAATGATTCCTTCTTCGGAAAATAGCACGGCTATAAATGCTTTTGGGGCTGACAATGGTTTGCCAGTTTATGGCAACGCTATTAAACAATCTTTAAAAGTAAACTCGGTTAATGGCCAACATCTATTGTTTAAGGATGTGTTTAAACAGCGCAATAGTAATACCGATTATCCCGTTGTGAATATTCATTACCCTTTACAAAAACAAAGTAATACTCGCGGTAAAACAGTTATAACGTTAAATAACGGCAACGATTTACTATGGCAAACAGCAGTAAAAAAAGGAAATGTATACCAATTGGCTGTGCCTTTAAAAGAAACATACAGTAACTTGCAACAGCATAGTTTGTTTGTTCCTATGATGTTAAATATGGCTTTGGGCGCTAAAAAAAATAATCCTATTTATTATGTTATTAAACAAAACAAACAAGCCTTTTTACCTGCAGAAAAAACAGTTACACAAAAACTAATTGTTATAAAAGGAGTAAAGCAAGAGTTGATTACAGAAGCCACTTTACACCAAGGCCAAAAAGCAATTCAAACCGAAGCCATTAATAGTCCTGGTTGGTTTAAGGTTACAGAAAAAGGA
>CALPIR020000041.1 GCA_943323675.2 Chitinophaga pinensis
CGGGATTTTTTATTAAATAATAATATTGATGATAATTAGATAATGCCTAGTTTCTTTTTAACGGCACCCATAATGTTATCACCATCTGGTTTGTATAACAATGGTGTTCCAGGGCTGCTATCAAATACATAAGAGTAACCACCTTCTTTAGCAACTGTACTAATTGTAGTTTTGGCTTTTTCAATTATTGGCTTCAATAACTCTTGTTCTTTGCTTCTTGCGTTTTCTTGTGCGTTTTCTTGAAACTCTTGAATACGACTTTGCATATCACGTAATTCTTTCTCACGTAAATCTCTAATAGCCTCACTCATCGTTCCTTGATTTTTTTGAAAAGCAGCCAATTTGGTTTCAAATTCATCGCTCATTTTTTTCAACTCATCTTGCAATGTTTTGCTAAATGATTCCATATCTGTGGTTGCCTTTTTGTACTCAGGCATCATACGCATCAATTCTTGAAAATCGATGTAAGCAAATTTGTTTTGTGCATTGGCTTGTGTGCTGCCAAAAAAGGTGGCTATAGCAATAGCCAATGTAATAATTGTTTTTTTCATGGTATTTATTTATTGTCTTTCTTTTGCAAATTTTGGTTGTCTTTATTTTTAGTTACTGCTACACCTAGCTCAGTTAAAACCTCATCACTTTTATCATATTTGGCATTTGAATACAACATAATCATATCGCTTCCTTTGGCAAATATAAAATCTAAAGCGCCTTGTTTAGCAACTTTTTGCACGGCATCAAAAACTTTATCTTGAATAGGTTTTATCAATTCTTGTCTTTTTTTGAATAATTCACCTTCGTATCCAAATTTTTGGTTTCTGTAATCGCGTAATTCCTTTTCTTTGTCTTTAATTTCTTGTTCTCTTTTTTTTCTTAATTCTTCAGTTAATAAAACTTGTTCAGCTGTAAAATCGCGATACATTTTATCAATAGCTACTTGTTTTTTTTCAATTTCTTTTTCCCAATCTGCAGAAAGTTGCTCTAACTGTTTTTGTGCCGAGCGGTATTCAGGAAGCATATCCAATATATATTCGGTATCTACGTATGCAAAACGTTGTGCCTGGCTATTTGCAAAAGCAGTGCCAGTTAATAAAATTAACAAAAGAATCTTTTTCATCATTGGTCTATTTAATTAATGATTAGAACTGTTGTCCAATTAAAAAGTGGAAGTTACCACGGTTATATTGGCCATCAACAGAGTATGTTGGCGCATCAAATCCATAACCATAATCTAATCCAATCATACCAAACATAGGTAAGAATATACGCACACCTGCACCTACTGAGCGATAAATTTGAAATGGGTTATAATCTTTAAACTTCAACCACGCTCCTCCTGCTTCAGCAAATAAAAGCGGGAACACAGTTGCTTGCGGATTTAAAGATATAGGGTAACGTAATTCAAAGGTATATCTGTTGTAAATGGTTCCACCCTCACGAACTTGTTGCTCAATTGTTCCAAGTGCAGTGTTGTATCTTTCACTCTTAATAGGTGTTAAAGAGTTGTCTTGATATCCTCTTAAGGCTACTAATTCTCGGCCATCTAAATTCCATCCCATTAAGCCTGCTCCACCAACCCAAAAACGCTCAAATGGTGTCATACCAACTGCGGGGTTGTATGAGCCAATAAATCCGAAATTTGCACGACTCATGATTACTAGCTTACCAACAATTGGGGTAAAGAAAGTTGCATCAAATTTCCACTTATGAAATTCAAGTAACCGATATCTTTTCGCTGGATCTAATGTTTTGTAATCAACGCCATTAAATGCCGAATATGGTGGTGTAGCTTGTATAGATAATGAAATATTTGAACCACTACTTGGATAGATGGTTTGATTTGTTGAATTACGAGATAACACAAAACGTAAACTGAAACTATTTGAGATGCCTTCTGGCACGCTGGCTATGTAACTTTTTCCATACACATCATACATGTTATTGTAGCGCTGCATATTTAAAGAGTATTGTGCCACGAAATAATCATCAGGCCATTTTAATCGTTTAGCAATACCTATACTCGCACCAGTTGTAAATAGGGCTGAGCGCAATGCCTCGCCTTTGCGATAACCATTACTTTGTACCGAATGGAAGATAGATACTGTTAAGGCATTAGGTTTTTTACCTCCCAACCAAGGCTCGGTAAACGATGCGCTATATGATTGAAAGAAGGTGCCATTACTTTGCGCGCGCAAACTAAGGCGTTGTCCATCACCACTAGGAACAGGAGTCCATGCTTTAGAGTCGAACATTTTGCGGGTTGAGAAATTATTAAGTGTTAAGCCTAATGTACCTACAACGCTATACATACCCCAACCTGCCGAAAGTTCAATTTGATCGTTTGGTCGTTCTTCAACTTTATATTCAATATCTACTGTACCATTTTCTGGATGTGGAACTGGATTCACGTTTAACGCTTCCGGATTAAAATAACCGACAGTAGCTAACTCGCGTAAACTACGCGTGATATCGCTGCGGCTGAATAACTGGCCTGGTTTAGTGCGCAACTCGCGTAAAATTACATGGTCGCTGGTTTTGGTATTACCTACAACCGTAACCTTATTAATTCTAGCTTGAGGACCTTCACTTATGCGCAACTCTAAATCAATTGAGTCGCTTTCAACCAATACTTCAACAGGTTCAATTCTAAAAAATAAATATCCGTCATCCATGTACAATGTACTAATGTCTAACTCGGTTTGGCTCATATTTAACCTAGACTCGAGGATAGCTTGATTATATACATCACCACGTTTTATTTTTAGAATTTCGTGTAATTGTTGGCTGGTGTATTTGTTATTACCAATAAATTTAATGTCGCGATAATAGTATTTGGTACCTTCGTTAAGTGTAATGTTTATGTTTATAGATTTTTTGTCGAAGCGGTAAACACTGTCTTTAATAATTTCAACATCACGATATCCTAAGGTTAGGTACTTTTCTATAATTTTCTTTTTGTCTTCTTCGTATTCACCCTCAATGTACCTTGACTTTGCTAATAGGCGTTTGCGTTCTTTTGTTTTTTTAAGCGCACTCTTCAGTTTTTTTGATGGTACGGTAGAGTTACCGTTAAATTGAATATTGTTTATTTTAATTTTTTCACCTTGGTTAACCGTTATACGAAGTTTTGATGTGTTTTTACGGGGATCATCAGGAATAATCTCAAATGTTGCGTCTGCATCTAAAAAACCTTTATCAATAAAATATTTTTTAATTTGATTACGGGTTGAGTTCAGCATATTGTCCGTGATAATCTGACCTGATTTAATGGTAAGTTCATCACGTAAATTAGTTGCTTTACTTTTACGAAGTCCCTTGATGGTAAAGTTAGATAAACGAGGTTTTTCTCTAAGAGATATTTCAAGTGAAACTTTATCATCGGTAATGTCTAGGATACTAATTTTTACATCATCAAATAACTTTTGCTTCCATAAATTATTGATTGCTTTTGTGATGTCGTCTCCCGGGATTTTAATTTTTTGGCCAATTTCTAATCCAGAAAGAACTTGTAGCACGCTTTTATCGTAGTAGCTTGTTCCACTAATCAATACACCTGTTATTTCATATGTTTTAGGGAAACTATAATCAATGTACCCCATTTTAGGTTTTGAAACGGTATTGGTGTCTTGTGCAAAAGTAGCTAATGCAACAAGTACGCTTAAAAGTATAAGAAAAATATGTTTTGATGCTTTCATTAAATGGCTAATTGCTCGCTTGTTTTACCGAAGCGCCTCTCTCTTTGTTGGAAATTAAGAATGGCCTCGTATAAATGTTCTTTATTAAAATCGGGCCAAAGTGTATCGGTAAAATAAAATTCACTGTAGGCTAATTCCCAAAGTAAAAAATTGCTAATACGGTGCTCACCACTTGTTCGAATCATTAATTCTGGATTTGGAATTCCATTCGTTGACAAATGTTGATCTATAGTTTGGTCTGTAATATCGCTAGGAAGTAATTTGCCTTCTTTTACTTTTTGTGCTATACTTTTAACAGCATTGGTAATGTCCCACTTGGCGCTGTAACTAAGTGCAAGGACTAGTGTCATTCGAGTGTTATTTTGCGTTTCTTCTATCGCAGCCGATAGTTCCTTGTGGCATTTTGGTGGCAAATCATCCATATTGCCTATTGCTTGTAAGCGGATGTTATTTTTCATCAAGGTATTGGTTTCTTTTCTGATGGTAGAAACTAGCAATTCCATTAATGCTATAACTTCTAATTGTGGCCGATTCCAGTTTTCTGTAGAAAATGCATACAGCGTTAAATATTTAACACCTAATTCGGCAGCCGCTTCAGTAGTCTCTCTAACAGATTTCACCCCATTTTGGTGACCAAAAATACGAAACTTACCCTTCTCTTTAGCCCAACGGCCGTTACCGTCCATAATAATGGCAATGTGTTCCGGCAATCTCTGCGCGTCAATCTTACTTTTGAGGCTCATTTTAGGTTTGAAAAATATAAGGTAGCGAATTTAATAAAATCTCGCACACTTAATACGTGTAAATATGCGATAAGTTACACTAATGTTGGCAACAAAGTAAAAATCGTTAAAATCAGGGTTCCCCCTTTGGTATCCAACTTTGTTAATAAAGGTGCCTTCATTCAAATTATAGGATGGATCTGCCAAGGCAGCCCCAACAATGCCCTTATCGTTCAACTGCTTAATTGGATCAACATAGGTATTACTAACATCATCTAAATAATCGGTATAGGTTTTTCTAAATCCTAAACTTCCTTCTAAGCTCATTTTTTTATTTGGCATCCATTTTATTCCTATGCCCATTGGCATAACTAGCGCTACGCCACTGTATGCTTTTCCTTCAGTTTGGTATTGTTGTAAATCGTACCAGGCATTTTGGTAAATTCCTTGTGGGTTAAAAAATGCTGCTCCTAACCCCCAGTAAACGTAAGGTGAAAACCGTTTATCATTTACACCTGCTCCATATTTAAAGTAGTTAAATTCAACTAGGCCAGCTAATTCAGTAATATCTGTTCTAAATGTAATGTTACGAGATTTATTATAACTAAAGTTTTCATCGCTCCCGCTTACACGTAATTGAGTTCCTATCGCTGTTAATGCCCAAGTATTATTGAGGTTTAAACGTGCAAAAATACCGCCTGCTAATTTAGTTTCGCTAAGTATCATATGCTGAGCCACATCGCCAGTATAATTGGCAATGCCTGTATGTATTCCAAATTCAACTTTTTGAGCAAAAGCTGATGTACTTATAAAAAAGAATAGCGCATAAAAAAGAGATTTGAACTTCACTAATAAGTATAACGCTTAAAGTCGTGGGCATAGCATGCCAGTGTTCTGAAAAATATAAGAAATACTAAATCCTGCCAAGAAATACATGTCGGTACCTAAAATAATACCCGCTGTTGTTCTTAAATCACCTTCTTTGGCAACTGGTAAATCAGGAAAACCAGATGCAACTTCGCCAGTTCTATTTGCTAAACTACCAGCAGTTGGCCCGTATGCTCGAGATACAACGTTGGCATTTGCGTATTTCCCGCCAATATCATCCAAATATTTAGTAAACGTAAAGCGAAATCCAGCCTCAACACCAACTACAAAATTACGTGAGACGCGTTTTTTTAGACCAACGCCCATAGGTAAACAAATTGTGGTAAGATCGTATTTTTTTAAGTTGTTGTATTGAGTTGTTCCTTGACCTTCTGTTCCTAATGGTTGTAATTCGTATTCGTTACCTTGGAAAGTGGTTTTAGGATTGAAATGGAATATTCCAATTCCTCCAAAAATATAAGGAACAAAAGGCTTACCTCCTCTATCTGATAGCTTATTAGGTATTAGATTGTATTCGGCATGTACAGAAAATTCATAAATATCACTGCTAAAGTTGGTATTACGCATCTTATTCCGTGCCTTCGATGCTAACGAATCGGCACCTGAAACTTTCCCATAGGCTATCATACCCTTCAATGTGAATCGTTGATTCACATTATATCTTCCCATGACTGCGGCACTTGGATGATATTGATCAAAACGCATCTTTTGCTCACTTACATCACCTATGTAATTTGAAACACCACCATACAACCCAAACTCAATGTTTTGGGCAGATACTGACACTACAAAAAGCGTAGATGATAATAATAGAAAATGCTTGAATTTTGAAATCATGTTAACCCCCATAAATAACAAATATAGGTTTATACCTTAAAACGCAAAATGTTTGTAAATGTTGTTAGTTAAGCTATTATTAATTAATAGCTTATGTTTTAATGATTAATTAGTAAAAACGTGGACAACGAATAGATTTACCGTAGTTTCTACCACGACTTCCACCAGCACTACCGCCTTTAGCCTCACCAATTGTATACGAAGCCGTTAAGCCTGTAGTAACATAAAAATCGCTAGCACCCAAAAACTGATTTAATCCGTTAGATCCTGTTCCTTCTTTTACATTACCCATTTTACTTCTTAAATCTCCGGGGTTTCTATTTGCTGAACTCCTTGCGTAATAGTATTCTGTTAATGTAGGGAATGGAGTTGTACTTGGATTCTGATATACGTTATCAGGAGCTATATCGTCAATGTAAGAGGTATTGGTGTAACGGACTCCTAATTCGAAACCTATTTGAAATTTGCGAGCAATATAATATCTAGCCCCAAAGCCAAATGGTACACAAATAGCGTTAAGCGTATAGGCAACACCTGATAATTGAAGTGGTGCCAAACTTTGTAGTTGACCGTTAAAATCACTTTTTGGTGTAAAATTAAACATGCCTACACCACCAAATAAATATGGAATAAACGGATTTGCAAACCTTCTGCCTCTATTACGATCTTCAATTAAGTTCCATTCCAACAGTAATGATCCTTCAAGAATATTGGTTTCAAATGTCCAATTACGTTGTTTTTGCCATTCGCTTTCGCTTAGTTGGTCATCGCCTGATACTTTGTTAAATCCACCGTATGCTTTAATTGCAAATCGGGTACCAAGTCTGTAGCGTAAAAAACCTCCTACTGCTGCACGCATTGTGCTAGGCTCTAGTTCATTAACAACATCTCCATAGTAATATGCCCCGCCCAATAGCAAACCAACATCTAGTTTTTGTGCGTTAACGTTTACGCCAACAGTGCTAGTAAGTATTAACAGTAAAAATATGTTATAAAAAGCTTTCATTCAAACGGGTTTATGATGGTGCAAAACTATCATAATAAACTATAATTCCAAGTCTATTGGATTTGAATGTGCTAAAAAGCAATCACTTTAGGCATTTCTATTGTCTACTCCCCACATTAATTTTTTGCGCAGGGTGTTTAAATAGTTTTCCTCATTAAAGCGAATAAGGTGAAATTGGAAATCAGCTTTTCTAACAGCAAGTTGTGTACTGCTGTTTATGGTTTCGGATCTAGAATCAAGTGAGACTAAATAGCTGGTGGCTCGGCCCTCAATTTCAAATGATAAAACATTTTGGTCACTTACAATTATTGGTCTTACATTTAAATTATGGGGAGCAACAGGTGTAATTGCAAAACTTGAGCTAGTTGGATATAGAATAGGTCCACCACAACTTAGTGAATAGCCTGTTGAACCTGTAGGGGTTGCAATAATTAATCCATCGCTCCAATACGAGTTTAAAAATTCACCATTGATGTAAGAATGAATAATAATCATCGAGGATGAATCTTTTTTGTGAATTACAAAATCGTTGAGCGCGTATTTTACGCCACCAAAAAGAGGTTGGTTTGATTCTAATTGAAGTACAGATCGACTATCAACTTGAAAATGTCCTTTTATCAGATTCTCCAAAGCTTTTTGAGATTCATCCATACTCACGCTTGCTAAAAAACCAAGTCTTCCGCTGTTTATGCCTAATACAGGAATTTGTAAGTCACGTATATATGTTAAGCAATCAAGCATTGTACCATCACCGCCAATACTTATCATGTAATCAACCTCGCTTTGTTTAAGGATGTCGTAGCTATCGAAACTATTAGTTTCTTTGATTTTTATTTCGGCTTGCTTACATTGAATGAGAAATGATTCCTCAACCAAAAAAATTATTTCATTTTGGTGCAAGAAATCGAACAGGTTTTGTAACTGTTTTTGATATTCCTTTTTATAAACCCTGCCGTATATAGCGAGTTTCATGGTTTTATGTATTTATGTATTTAATTAACCAATCTAATCGTTGGTTTAGGTTATCGGCTACTTCACTTAATTGATGAACTGATTTAATGTTATAGTTATATCGTTCAAAGGTGTGAAGTACAGTTTTTATTTCAACGGAGTTTAGTTTCAGACTAACTTCAAGTTTATTATTTTCAATATTACGAATAAATAGCCCTGTAATTTTAAAATCGTTACTTTCTGTTATGCGTGCAATTTCAGTAAGAGAGTAGTCTCTTGGAAACATTTCGAGGGTGATAATAGCACCAGGCAAACTGTTTGCTGTATTTTTTGAGTATGCTTTTAATAAATCAACAAGAGATACTGCGCCAATGTAGTTTTGTTGATCATCACATACTGCAATTGTAGTTGAATTTGTATCATACATGATGCGCGTAATATCGAACAAGTGCGTATTTGCAGGTATAAACAGTAATTTGTTTTCCATTACTTGCCCAACTGTTTTGTTCTGTGTTTTTTCTGCTTTACTTATGTGTAAATAGCCTAAAAGCTTACTTGACTCAACTACTGGCATTTCCACCACTTTGGCATCATGCATGAAACTGATGGCAGCATCACATAAATCTCCACATTTAAGTGGAATTATTTGATCGGATATCAGTTCTTCTGCTATCATTAGTTAGCTATGTTTTTGAGGTAAAAGGCCTCTGCTATGTTATTGAATTCGGTTGGGTGTTCCATCATTGGTACATGCCCACATTTATCCAAAAAGTGAAGCTCAGAGTTAGGTAATAATTCATGAAATTCTTCTCCAACACTTGGTGGAGTTATCACATCATTTTTACCCCAAATCAAACAAACAGGAATTTTAATGTTAGGAATATCTTTTCGCATATTATGTCTAATGGCTGATTTAGCCATGGTTAAAATACGCAGTACCTTCATTCGGTCATTAACTGTTTCGAATACTTCATCTACTAATTCATCAGTAGTATTTTTAGGATCGTAGAAAGTAATTTCTATTTTTTGTCGTATAAAATCTTTGTCGCCTTTCTTAGGGTAATTTCCACCCATTGCATTTTCATATAGGCCACTACTTCCTGTTAGTAATAATGTTTTCGCATTTTCAGGGTATTTTTTCAAGTACACCAAAGCCACATGTCCACCAAGTGAATTGCCTAATAAATTCACTGATTTAAATTTTTTATATTCAATAAATTCATGAATAAAATTAGCTAAACCTTCTACGCTCAGGCTTAAAATATTCATTTCAAAAATAGGCATCAATGGAATTACCACTTTGTATTTTTTCGAGAAGTGTTCTGTTACTTCTCTCCAATTACTAAGTGCTCCAAATAGTCCATGTAAAAGAAGAAGTACTTCGCCTTCACCTTCTTCAATATACTTAAACCTACCTTCTTGTTTTATCGTTATATCCATTTATTATGTTAGGAATTGCAACCAAATATAAGAAAATTAACTTATCCCAAATGCAGTTGTGCTAATACCACAAAGTTTTTTATGAGGGTTAATCCGCTTGTGGTTAAGCAAGACTCTGGGTGAAACTGAATGCCAAAAATAGGCAAAGTATTATGAGACAGAGCCATAGGCTCTGCATTTTGGGAGTGTGCTATTATTTGTAAAGGAGGCTTTATGTTGTTTAAAATTAAGGAATGATAGCGTGTTACCTCAAAACTTTGAGAAATATCATTAAACAAGGGATGTTCTAAGTGTGTAGCGGTATCTACCTTACCATGTTTAGGCGATGCCGCTTTTTCAAGCTCTGCGCCAAAGTATTGTCCTATAGCCTGGTGGCCTAAGCATACGCCTAAAATTGGTTTAGTTTTATAATACTGATGAATAATTTCCATCATGTATCCAGCTTGCTTAGGCGTTTGTGGTCCAGGAGACAAAACCAAAGCATCATAATTATTCACATAATTTTTATTGTTTAATTCGACATCATCGTTGCGTATAATATCGCATAAAACACCGCATTGCCTAACATAATCAGCAAGCATGTGTGTAAACGAATCGTAATTGTCTATCAGTAAAAATTTCATTTTACCGCTTTTTGATAAACTTGTAAAGTGAGATTGATGTGATTTTGCCAAGTAAACTGCTGTTCACGAATTTTACCTTTTTCAATCAACTCACTTCGTAATTTAGTATTGATTAAAACTTCGTTTAGGGCACTAGTTAATTGCTTCACATCTGTAGCATCTACATAATAAGCGGCATCACCACCAACTTCAGGTAGGCTTGTGGCATGATGAGCAACTACTGGTGTTTTCGCACTAAACGCTTCAAGCATAGGCATCCCAAAACCTTCGTATGTTGATGGAAAAACGAATAGCTTAGCATGTTGATATACATAGCGCAATTCAGAATCGCTAAGTTTAGCATGGTGTAGTTTATTATTCACATTTAATTTTTGGGCAAGCGCTAATTCATCGTTATTAAATGATGCACTTCCAGCACAATATAAATGTAAATCGGGATTTGTTTTTGACAACTCGGCAAACGCATTTAATAATGAAATAAAGTTTTTGTAACCCCCACGTTCGCCTGTAAAGAGCAAATAATTATCAGGCAGTTTTTGGGGCTTTATACCATGCTCAGGTAAAGATTGTGCCAAAGGTATAATATTTACTTGCTCCGGATTTACATAGGGATAAATACGAAGTAAATCTTTTTTAGTATGCGCTGATACAACAATAATTTGCTTGGCTATTTTAATATTATCTGCTTTTATTTTAGCCATTTCAGCATAGTGTGCATTGTTTGGCGTTTGCTCATGTATTAAATCATGCACGGTAAAAACCAAGGGCATATTTACTTGGGTTAATGCTTTTAAATAGTAATTAGCATAAAACGTTGGATGAAATACATTTGCATTATTTTGTTTGATGGATTTTATGGTTTTCCAGTGTGTGTATCTGCCATATGTACCCCTTATTAGTTTTCCTTTAAATGGAAATTGATAAGGTTTAAAGAATGAATTTATTTGAGGTTTAAGCTCTAACAAATATTCGTTTTCAGAGTATTTGCAATTAAATGATAATTGATGTTGCGGCATCTGTTCAATGCCTTCTATAAGTTTGGCAAAAATACGTGAAACACCACCAAATCGCTGCCTAAAAAATACCTCATCATCAAACAAAATACGCATGGCCTAGCTCATTAATTTATGGTCGCTAAATGTTTTTGATTGAAGCCCAAGTTTTGAGAACCAATATAGCCCAAACTTGCTGCCTTTATAGAGCAATTTAAATAATAAAGGGTTAATTGCTTTTTTGCTCAATACATGAAAATTAGAGCCATTGGTTGATAAGTGTAAATGATGTTTTTTAGCCAAATGCAGAAGGGATTTTTTATGGTAAAATGCGATATGCTGGCCATGGTTAAATGCATAATACCACCAGTCTTTTGTTGGTGTATTATCGGGAACAAGTTCAGTAGAGAAAATAATATTGTCCGAGTAAGTTAACATATCAATTAGTTTCTCCTCGGGGTTATCCAGGTGCTCAAAAACTTCAAAGGCAGTTATAGACTCATACCTTGTTCCAACCTTATGCTCAAAACCTATAGAAACTAAATTTTTAGCATATTCATCAACCCAATAATAATCAAATCCAACATCTCGCATCATGCGTGTAAAAATGCCATAACCACCTGCGTAGTCTATGAATTTCTCGTTTTTACCAAACAGAAAACTAATAAGTACAGTAACAATTCCCCTAAAACGTTCGTTGCGCGCAATAATCCCAGTATCGTTATTATTTATTGCGCTTTGGTAGGCCTCATTTAACCAATAAGGTTTTTCTGTTTGTATAAAATGGCAACTTTCGCATTGCTCATATTGCACATCATAATTATTCAGTACTTTGGCTATAAACAAAGGCTGCATATTTTTACCACAAATTTTACAAGTGCTCATGGTTATTTTGTTTGATTGTTTATGGCTACTATATTTTGAAATCCAAAAATTTCTGTTAGTAAAATACTGTTCTGCTCAACCTTTAGTAAACCGTTAGGTAACACCCTATAAAAAGAGTATTGAGGGAGTATTTTAATAAAGTCTTTCATAAATACCTTACTAATAATATTCATGGAGTTAAACTCAAAGTGAATTGCTTTAATTTTATTGTTTTTAATACTTTCTAGGCAACCACTCATTACGCTGTATTCAAAACCCTCTGTATCTATTTTAAGCAAATCAATGTGTTCAATTTTATTTTCATCAATAAATGAGTCGAGTGTTGTTACCTCTACCTCGTGCACTATAGTTTTATTATTATATAAATCTGTGAATACACCTTCTAAGAGTGTTGCATGCTCTGAACCATCATTATTTGCATAGTCGTAAAAATTAAGCTTACCTATTGTATTAGCACAACCTTTGTTTATTGTTTTAAAACCAAGTTTTTTGGCTTTTTCTTCCAAAGTAAGGAACGTTTTTGGATGTGGTTCGAATGCATATAAATCAACATCCGAATTATAGTTCAACACCTCTTCGGCATAATTACCAACGTTAGCCCCTACATCAATAACAACCTGTTTACCGGTTTTTTTTAGCAGCATGGTCATAAGCTTTCTATCTCCTTTATGCACTAAAGAAAATTTATTATCAATGCCCATACCTTTAACTGAAAGGAAATATAAAAATTTATTGATTTTATAAAAGTATGTTTTTGTAAAAAATGATTCTAAAAAAAGTAATAAACTATTCATTGTCTAATGTTCTGATTTTTGTGGAATATAAACGTATTGTTTTTATAATATTAAACGAGTTAAGCATAAGTTTAAAATGCACCCTTGTTTTAGGAAATAATAGTAAGCAGAAAAACCCAGAATAAAATTGGGCAATAAAAGTGGCAATTGCCGAGCCTACAATTCCAATTTTAGGAATAAAATAGAAATTCAGTAACACATTGATAATAGCACCAACAATGGTATTTATGGTTGTAAATCGCTGCATCCCTTCAACAATAAATGCTTGGCTGTAGGCCACTCCAAAAAACACGAAAATACTATTACAAAAATGTACTTTTAGTACCGCTGATGTTTGGGTATATGCTTCGCCATAAAGTATGCTTACAATTAAATCACCAAATACAACCACCACCAATGAAACAACTATACAAAGTAGTGTAAAAACAGAATACAGTCTTTGCATCCTATTCAGGTATTCCTCTCTACTTATTTTTAATCCGTTTATAATTGCAGGAAATAAAGATCCTGCGATAATTCCTGGTACTACATAAAATGCTTCACTTAATTTAATTGCCGCTGTAAAATTACCAAGAGATTTGGTATCTAACATTTTTTGAATCATGAGTTGATCTACTCTCATGTAAATTACAATAAAAAATCCTGTAAAGATGATCGGCAACGACTCTTTCAACATTTTAATTGCAAGCGCTTTATCAAACGACCATTTAGGAAGCTTAATTTTAAGTTTATATATAATTACCTGACTGGCAGTAGAAACGAAAATTTCTACTAGGATTATCCAAATGAAATATTCAATAGCATATCCCTTAATCATTCCTAAAACTTTAAGTAAGGCAGCTATTACCGTTGCTATCTGTTGTGATATTACGGTAAACTTGGATTTTAAGTTTGATTGGAAATAAAAGTCAATTACTTGAAATGGGTATAGCAGGTAAGAAAGACCCACAATTAAAATGTAATACCTCATTTCTGGCAGGTTTTCTAAAAATATTGCACAAAAAACAAGAAGGGCAAAGGCTGTTAAGGAAGAGATTAATTTTAAATAAAAGGT
Organism: Chitinophaga pinensis; assembly: GCA_943323675.2. Lineage (GTDB taxonomy): Bacteria > Bacteroidota > Bacteroidia > UKL13-3 > UKL13-3 > UBA6183. Next base: position 13,888 of record CALPIR020000041.1, read on the forward strand.
TGTGCCGATAATGGTATTTGCTTTCTCGTGGTTGTTTACAAATTCTTTTATTGCAATTGCATTTATTCCCAGCATTGCAATAGGATTAAGCAGTTGCATGTAGGTTGATGCATAGCTAATACTACCAAGTCCCTCGGGGTTTAGGTATCGCGCTAGAAAAACCCCCACAATTAAATTGATAACCTGTTTTAAAAAATTATCAGCAAATAGCCAACCCGTATTGGCAGCATATTTTTTAATATGTGGTGATTTTATTTTATTTAAAAATGGAATTTGCACAGTTCGCAAAATAATAATAAGTATAACACAAACGGTATTCAGATAGATATATTTTAGCAATTAAAG
>CALPIR020000042.1 GCA_943323675.2 Chitinophaga pinensis
CGTTCGCAGTTATTTGTTTTTAATAACCAGGAAGATGCACGCTACTTTTATGCCGATTTAGAGAATTTACTCGAAGGTAAAACGGTACTTTATTTTCCACCATCATACCGCAAACCATTTGTTGTTTCACAACAAGATAGCACGCAGGTTTTAGAGCGTGCCGAAGTACTAAATAGGTTAAATCAACACAGCTCAACTGGAGAGTTGGTGGTTACTACAGCCGAGGCACTTTGCGAGTTGGTTATTGGCGAAAAAGAACTTACTCAAAATACATTTGAACTTAAAGTAGGGCAGGCGTTTGATTTGGAATTTTTTATGGAATTCCTCACCGAGCACCATTTTGAACGTGCCGATTTTGTTTATGAAGCTGGGCAGTTTAGTATACGTGGTGGTATTGTTGATGTGTTTTCGTTTAGCAACGACCAACCTTATCGCATTGAATTAAATGGCGAAGAAATTGAAAGCATACGTACATTTGATCCCAATACGCAGTTATCGGTTAAAAAAGTAGATCGCTTTTTTATTATACCAAACGTTCAAAAAGAAACAGCATCAAGCAAGCGTAATTCTATTTTTAGTTACTTACAAAACGATACGATTGTTTGGACTTTGGATGCGGCTTTCTCGCAACAACAAATAGAATTGGGTTGGGAAAAAGCGTTAAATGTTATTGAAAAATACAAGCCTGAAGAAGGTGATGGTCCGCTCGAGCCCATCGAACATTTATTTGATACGCCTCAGGGTGTGATCAACCAATTAAAAAAATACCATATTGTTGAGTTCGGTACACGCACCAAATTCAAAGCATCAACAAGTATCAATTTCGAAATCAGTCCGCAGCCGTTGTTTCACAAAAACTTCAAAATGCTGATTGAAAATTTGAGACAAAATCAATCCAATAATTTATTAAACTTAATTTTTAGTGACAGTAGCCGACAGGTAGAACGTTTATATACCATATTTGATGATTTGGATAAGGACGTAAAGTTTGAACCGCTTTATCATGCACTATCAAAAGGTTTTATTGATTACGATGTAAGCTTAGCTTGTTACACCGAGCACCAAATTTTTGATAGGTTTTACCGTGGAAAGGTTCGAAATACATATAGCAAAAGCCGCATCATTACGTTAAAAGAATTACGTGATTTAAAGCCAGGAGATTTTGTAACACATATTGATCATGGTGTTGGTCGTTTTGCTGGATTAGAAAAGATTGAAATCAACGGACGTATTCAAGAGGCGGTTCGTTTGGTGTATCGCGATAACGATTTGTTGTATGTAAGCATCAACTCTTTGCATAAAATTAGCAAATTTGTTGGTAAAGATGGCAACCCACCCCGTGTGCACAAATTGGGCAGTGATGTTTGGGAGAAGGTGAAGAACAACACCAAGAAAAAAGTAAAAGACATTGCCCGCGATTTGATTAAACTATATGCCTCACGGAAGTCTCAAGAAGGATTTGCTTATTCGCCTGATAACTACATGCAGGTAGAATTAGAGGCGAGTTTTATGTATGAAGATACACCAGACCAAAGCAAAGCAACTGCAGATGTAAAGAAGGACATGGAAAGTCCGCACCCAATGGATAGATTGGTTTGTGGTGATGTGGGGTTTGGTAAAACAGAAGTTGCCATACGTGCTGCATTTAAAGCGGTATGCGATAGCAAGCAAGTAGCTATTTTAGTACCTACAACCATTTTGGCTAATCAGCATTACCGTACGTTTAAAGAGCGTTTAAAAGGGTTTCCTTGTAATATTGATTATGTGAATAGATTTAGATCGGCTGCAGAACAAAAGGAAGTGAAAAGAAAGGTTGCCGAGGGACAAGTTGATATTCTTATTGGTACACATAAATTATTAAGTAAAGAGCTTAAATTTAAAGATTTAGGTTTAATGATTATTGATGAAGAACAAAAGTTTGGAGTAGCTGCTAAAGAAAAATTAAAAGCATTTAGGGTAAATGTTGATTCGTTAACACTTACTGCTACACCTATTCCACGCACATTGCATTTTTCGTTAATGGGTGCAAGGGATTTGTCAGTAATCAATACACCTCCAGCAAATCGCCAACCGGTAACTACCGAGTTACACAGTTACAGTGATGATTTGGTAAAAGAAGTAATTATGGCTGAGGTAGAACGAGGTGGTCAGGTATTTTTTGTGCATCATCGTGTTAAAGATATTTACGAGTTGGCCGATAAAATCATGCGTATTTGCCCTGGTGTAAAAGTAGGTGTAGCCCACGGTCAATTAGAAGGTGATAAACTGGAAGATGTAATGCTTAAGTTTATTGAGGGCGATTATGATGTATTATTGGCCACAACCATTATTGAAAGTGGTTTGGATATAAGTAATGCCAATACGATAATTATAAATAACGCGCATTTGTTCGGATTAAGTGACTTACATCAGATGCGCGGACGTGTCGGTCGTAGTAATAAAAAAGCATTCTGTTATTTAATGGTGCCAAGTATGCATACCCTTACTAATGATGCACGCAGAAGGTTACAAGCCATTGAAGAGTTTAGTGATTTAGGAAGTGGATTTAATGTGGCCATGCGCGATTTAGATATTCGTGGTGCAGGTAATTTATTGGGTGGTGAGCAAAGTGGTTTTATTGCCGAAATTGGTTTTGAGATGTACAATAAAATTTTGGACGAAGCCATTCAGGAATTAAAAGAAGATGAGTTTGCCGAGCTGTTTAAAGAAGAAAAAATACATAAAATTGAAGCCAGAGATTGTACCATTGAAACCGATTTAGAAGCCCTTATTCCTGATGATTATGTAAGGAATATTGCCGAACGTTTAAGTTTGTACAATGAGCTTTCTTCATTAACCAATGAGGCACAATTGGATCAATTTGCAGTTCAAATAAAAGATCGCTTTGGCGAATTGCCACCGCAGGTTTGGGATTTAATTGAAATGATTAAACTACGTGAATTGGCCAAATTATTGGGTTTCGAAAAAATAGTAATGAAAAATAGTGCATTTGCTGCATATTTCCCAGACGAGAAAAAACAAGCCTATTACCAAAGTGAATTATTTACCAAGATGCTAACTTTCATTCAAAATAACGCACAACGTTGTAAGCTAAAACAAACACCTAAAAGTTTAATATTGGGTGTGCAGCATATTTCAGGTATTGGGCATGCTAAAAAATTATTGAGCGACATTTTAGCCAATACTTAAAAATTAATCCATCACTTTTTTGGTGGTGGATTGATTTTAATATTAAACCGTGTAATCTATAACCCTACGTTCGCTGCGCGCTTCTGCTATAAAAGGCATAACAGCCTTGTGTAAGGGGTGATTTGCGTAAAAATCTAACGCTTCTTTACTTTCAAATTCACTATACAAAACTACATCAGCACTTTCAGCCGAATGTAAAAAATCAAATCCTATTTCTAATTTAATACAGCCCTCAATTTTACCGTTTAAAGCTTCTATTTTTTGTTTAATGGCTGCTGCGTTTTCAGCTTTACTCATACCATTTGCTTCGTCTTTTAATTTCCAAAATACAATGTGCTTTACCATACTTTTAATTTATAATTCCTATCCAATTAATTTTGTTGCTGCGCGATATTCCAGCAGGATTAATGCCTGGCTTACCTTCAGGTATTTCAATGTTTAACTTTTTATAATAATCAACCCATGCCTTAAAGTAATCATTGCTATTAGGTGTTTTAAAGGTCATAGGTTCTAATTCAAAAAACGGTTTGTTTTGGTTTGATGTTTTAAATGCATCATATATCAACTCACTGCAGTAATATTTTTTATTGTTATATAAAAATGGTTCATCGTAAGGCACACCAATTTGTTTAATGGCAAATAAAACGGCACCAGTTATTAAACCTGAATAATCTGATTTAATACGACCTAAGTATAGCTGGTTTTGTGTACGGTTTTTAAACTGATGGTATGGCGTTAATGTAACCGATTTGCCAATGGCTTCTATCACATAAACACTATCTTGCTTAATGTAAATTAAACCAATGTGTGAGAATTTTAAACTGTCTCTACCAAAAGTAACTTGCTCTATGGCATCGCACAAAGGGCCACAATCTAAGTTTTGAAAAAGTAAATCACCTTGTTTAAATGATTGTTGAGCCCAAGCTATTTTGCCAATAGCAATTAATATGATCAAATAAATAAATCGTTTCATTTCAGGTGAGTTGATCTTAGATATCGTTTACAAACCGCTGTTTTATTAACGGGTAGGTAAATACACTAATTAAAATAATTACAGCTCCAACATAAAATCCACTGCTCATGTATTCTGTGTCGCCAAATAACAATAGTGAAAACACAATGCCGTAAACAGGTTCTAGGTTATTGGTTATAATTACGGTAAGCGGACTAAAATGTTTTAATATTTCAATACTCCAAGTAAAAGCAATTATGGTGCACAGCACACTTAAAATAATTAGCCCTATCCCATCACTAATTCCTATTGATGGCAGCTCAAATCCATGTCCATCGAAACCTAATTTGGCTATTGTGATAAAAACAAGAGCGCCTAAAAACTCGTAAAAGGTAATTTTATAGGCACCATGTGTTGCTATTAATTTACCATTGTATATGCCAAAAAACGCCCCGGTAAATGCAGCTAATATCCCATAAATTATTCCTGCTAATTGGTCAGTTTCAAACTTGAAAATAATGCCTAACCCAATTACCAATATAATTCCATAAATAAAATCGCCCCAAAAGAATTTCTTTTTAAGAAGGAGTGGTTGCATAAGGCTTGCAAATAAAGTTAAGGTGCTAAATCCGGCCATGGTTACACTTACATTACTTACTTTAATGGCTGTGTAAAAAAAGTACCAATGTAAACCAACGGTTGTACCTATTAAACTTATATGTAATATGGATTTTAATCCCATAGTTACAGGTTGTTTTATGTACCACATAAAAACTAATAATCCTAAAAGTGAAATGGCCAATCTGTACCAAACCAAATCTAACGCACCAAAAGAAATAAACTTCCCTAATACAGGAGTTAATCCCCAAAATAAAATAATGATGTGTAGTTGAATAAACTTGTTTACCTGCATAAGTTACTTTGGAGCCGATTTTGTCATTAATAGTGCAATAATCATAAATAGCACATTTGGTATCCAAACGGCAATTGCAGGTGGTAATACATTCGTAACACCTAACGTATTAAACACCTGTATAACCAATAAAAAAGTAAATGTTAGAAATATACCAATACCTAAATGTAATCCTGTGCCACCTCTGCTTTTTCTAGATGAAATGGCAACAGCTAAAAGTGTTAAAATGAAAAATGAAAATGGGGTTGCAATACGTTTATACAATTCAACATAATATTTGCTAATACTTGCCGAACCTTTTTCTTTTTCTCGCCTAATATATTCGTTCAATTCAGGATTAGTCATGGAAGAAACAAACTGTGATTTAACAATAAATTCGTCTGGGCTTATCCTAAGCGATGTATCAAGTTTGTCCCCTTTTTCTATTATTTCTATCCCATTTTTAAATAGTCTTCGCTGGAAATATTCAAGTCGCCAATTTTGTGTTTCCCTGTTCCATAACAACCTATTTGCAAATACCCTTTGGCTCACTTTAAAGTTGTCGAATCGTTCTAGCGAAACATTGTATCCTGTGCTATCTAAATAATTGAACGATTCCATGTGTAGTATTGTTCCTGGTTCTATCACACAACTGATGTTATTGCTTTGAGTGGTCTTTTTTTCTTTTATCCATGCTTCTTCAAACGCATACCTTTTTTTATCGCAATATGGAATTACCCAAGTATTTAAATACAAAAATACTGCTGCTAAAATTGTAGCCGCTACCAAATACGGACGTAAAAATCTTTTATAACTTATTCCACTATTTAGGATGGCAATTATTTCGCTGTTTTGTGCTAGTTTACTATTAAAAAACATGGCACTTAAAAACACAAATATTGGACTAAACATGCCAAAGAAATAGGGTAAAAAGTATATGTAGTAATCAAAAACCACTACAAAAAATGGTGGCTTACGTTTTAAAAAGTCGTCTATTTTCTCACTGATATCAATAAAAATGGCAATAAGGGAAAACAACCCCAATGTAAAAACAAAGGTTATAAGAAACTTTTTTATAATGTATCTATCTAGTGTTTTCATCTTTTTGATGCTTGGCTTGTCAGGCCTGCAATAATAGTGTGCAAATTTATTTTTTGTGGATTTTGTTCTTTTTCTAAGTTACAGTCTGTTTGTTATTTGTTTCAGGATTTGTGTTTTCCATGCTGCAAAATCTCCTTCAATAATATGTTTGCGGGCTTCTTTCACCAACCACAAATAAAACATCAAGTTTTGTCTACTGGCAATTTGTGCCCCAAGATTTTCTCCTGTGCGAATTAAATGTCTTAAATAAGCTTTGCTGTATTCAGGTGTAAATGGCTCGTCTAACTGACTGTAATCAAATTGCCACTTTTGGTTTTTAATATTTATAACACCTTGACTTGTGAAAATAAATCCATGACGCGCATTACGGGTTGGCATTACACAATCAAACATATCAATACCCAAAGAAATACATTCTAATATATTTTGTGGTGTGCCTACACCCATTAAATAACGAGGTTTATCTTTAGGTAAAATACCACAAACCAACTCTGTCATTTCATACATGTCTTCTGCTGGTTCACCAACGCTTAATCCTCCAATGGCATTGCCTTCACGATTTTGTTCAGCAATAAACTCTGCGGATTGTTTACGTAAATCTTTGTAAACACTTCCTTGTACAATAGGGAATAAATTTTGTTCAACACCATACAATGGTTCTGTTTTGTCAAACTGTTCAATACATCGTTTTAACCAACGATGCGTCATGTGCATAGAACGTTTTGCATAGTCATACTCGCAAGGGTAAGGCGTGCACTCATCAAAGGCCATCACAATATCTGCCCCGATTTCCCTTTGTATATCCATTACATTTTCGGGCGTAAATTGATGTTTACTGCCATCTAAATGCGATTTAAATTCAACCCCTTGTTCGCTAATTTTTCTGATATCATTTAAAGAGAAAACTTGAAAGCCCCCACTATCAGTAAGCATGGGTCTATCCCAATTCATAAATTTATGAATTCCTCCAGCTTTATTTATTACTTCTAACCCTGGGCGCAAATACACATGGTATGTATTGGCTAATATAATTTGAGCATTTACATCAGTTTTTAACTGTTGTTGATTAACGTTTTTAACTGTGGCTTGCGTACCAACAGGCATAAAAATTGGCGTCTCTATAGGTCCACGACCTGTTTGTAACACACCTGCACGAGCATGGGTGTGGGTATCCGTTTTTAATAAATTAAAATTCATTATTTAGCATGCATAGGTAAATAGCTTATCCTTCAAAATGTAAGGAAAATTGAATTAATTGAGGCACCAATCTATCTATAGATTCGGTATAAATATAACCATCATGAAACAGGCTATTGCCAATGGTATTGTAAAATTTAATTTCTGGAGAAAACTTAAAGTACTCAAAATACATATCTAAACCAAAACCAACTTCGTAACCAAACGAAATCGGTTGAAGTGAAACAACGGGTTTACTTATACTTCTGTCTTGTTTTACTGTAGATGCTAAATCATAGCTACCTCTGATACCTCCAATTACATATACACGAACATTTTTTCTTCGGTCTGATTTAAATTTAATAAGCAAATCAGCATCACAATAAGCCGATTCTATCTCGGTTGTTTTTTTACTGTTTTCAAACTCGTAATTGATGTTTCGTTGTACAAACGAAATTACAGGAAACAATAATCGTAAATCCCAGTTTTGACCCAAATGTAAATTAGTAATTGCCCCCAAACCTATACCTGGGAAAGTAACCGAATTTATACTCTTAACAGTATCAAACGGTGCACGATCTGAGCGTCTGTCAATTCGCATGCGACCAGTATTGGTTCCTATTGTGAAACCAAAGTGCAGTCGTTTATTATCGTATTGCTCCATATTGGCTTGGGCAAACAAATTGAAACTACACAATAACAGCGTTAGTGTTATTATTATTTTATGGCTGTGTAGAGCGTACAAATTCCAAATGTTAAAGGTTTTATTTCTATCTTCTTGTATCCTGCATTTTTTAAATATGCGGCAAAATTTTCTCCTTCGGGAAAATGTTCTACCGATTCGGGTAAGTAAGTGTAGGCTGTTTTACTTTTGCTAATTAATCCACCCCAACCTGGCAAAATATATTTAAAGTAAAAGTTATATAGCTGTTTAAACGGAAATGATTTTGGTTTACTGAATTCTAAAACAGCCAATTTACCTCCATCACGAGTTACACGGTACATTTGGTTTATTCCTTGTTGTAAAAATTCGAAGTTACGCACGCCAAATGCAACGGTAATTGCATCGAATTTATTGTCTTCAAAAGGCAAATTTGCTGAGTCAGCCTGTTGAAGTGTGATTTTACCATTTAGCGCTTTATGGCTAATTTTATTACGCCCAACTTGCAACATTTGGTTGCTGATATCAATTCCGGTTACATGATCCGGATTAAGCTTTAAAGCAGCAATAGCAAGGTCTGCAGTACCTGTAGCAACATCAAGTATTTGTTTAGGGTTAACCTCTTTCAATGAGTTGATGGCTCTTTTTCGCCATATTTGGTCTATTCCCATTGACAAGAAGCGATTTAAAAAATCGTATTTAGGGGCTATACTGTCAAACATTTGTTCAACTTGCTCACGCTTACTGCTTTGTGCGTCTTTGTATGGTTTAACTTCTATCAAAATCGTAAAAAATTATGTACAAAAATAAGGTATTCCATTTAGGTTGTTAGCTTTGTAAGATTATTACATGGAAATTAAACAAGTAAAGTTCGTAAAAAGTTCGGCAGATTTAGCTGGCTGCCCCGAGGGACCATTCCCTGAATTTGTATTCACAGGAAGAAGTAATGTGGGTAAATCTTCTCTTATTAATATGATTGTGAATAGGAATGAAATGGCCCGCACATCTTCTAATCCCGGGAAAACCATTACCATAAATCATTATTTGATAGATGATAAATGGTATTTAGTTGATTTGCCTGGTTATGGTTATGCCCGCAGAAGTAAAACCTTGCGCTCTAAGTGGGAAGATTCTATGGAAGATTATATCAGAAATAGGGAGCAATTGCAGTTGGTTTTTATCTTAGTTGATAGCCGTATTGACCCACAAAATAAAGACTTAGATTTTATCAATAGTGTAGCAGATTGGGGTGTGCCTTTAGCCGTTATTTTTACCAAAACAGATAAAAATAAACAGTCAGATACCGTAAAAAATATCAATAAGTTTAAAACGGAGTTGTTAAATAGTTGGGAAGAATTGCCATTGATGTTTGAAACATCATCGCTTAAAAAGCGAGGTAGAGAGGAAATTTTAAATTTTATTAGTGACTGTACAAAAAACTATTACTCTTTAAGGTAATCAGTAGTCAAAAAATAAATCACTTGCTATCCCGTCTGCTAAAATGCGGGCCTGTGGTGTAAGTTTAAAATTTTCCCCGTTGTCTAATATTTTTTGGTTGTTGATGTAAGGCTCAATTTTTTGTTTCAAAATTGTAGTGCATTGATTGCCAAATCTTATGTTTATTTCCTCCCAATTGCAGCCCCAAATGGTTCTTAGGCCTGTCATGATGTACTCGTTAATTCTATTTGCTAAAGTTAGGTTTTCAATTTCTAAAGGCAATTGTCCCAACACCAATTGTTTCATGTAAAGTTGGTTATTGGCAATGTTCCAACTTCTTTGTTTTCCGTTGAAGCTATGTGCTGATGGACCAACACCTAAGTATGGTTTGTTTTGCCAATAGCTAGTATTATGAACTGCGTATTCTTGATTGCGTGCAAAGTTACTTATCTCGTATTGATCAAATCCGTATTCACCCAGCTGATTAACGAGTATTTCAAATTGCTCTGCTGCTTTTTCTTCGTCAAGCGCGGGCAATTTCCCTTTGTTTATTTGGCTTTGCAACGCAGTTTTAGGCTCAACGGTTAAACAATATGCTGATACATGATTCAATCCAAGTTCGTTTACTTTCGCTAAGTTTTTTATCCAATTTTGATTCAAAAGGGTAGGGCCACCATAAATTAAATCAATACTAATTTTATCAAAGCCAAAATTTTGAATTAGTTTAATACTGTCTTCTGCCTCATGCGCCTTATGCGCCCTATTCATCCATATTAAATCGTCATCAAAAAAACTTTGAACGCCCATACTAAATCTATTTATAGGCGTTTTTTTTATGGCCTGTAATTTTTCTGGTGTAATGTCGTCTGGGTTTGCCTCTATCGTTATTTCTGCGTTTTTTTCTATTTCAAAGTTTTTATAAACGCTTTCAAGCAATTCGTTTAATAATGATTCACTTAAAATACTTGGTGTACCGCCACCTATGTAAATACTATTAAGTGGTTCGTTTGGTAACTCGTGTTTACGTAGCTTTATCTCCATTGAAATGGCTTTAACCATATCGGCTGCATAATCAACTTGTGTACTAAAATGAAAGTTGCAGTAGTTACATGCTTGTTTGCAAAATGGGATATGAATATACAGTGATGCCAATGTTTTGTGTAATTACAGAGATAAATCGTTTAATTTGAATCGTGCCACAAAGGTATTTTAAAATAATTGTATTGTTGGTTGTGCTGCAAATAAATACAGCATACCCGCAAGCTATGTATCAAATTAAGTGGATCTCAGATAGCACATCTGCTAATGCATTAAAGCTATTATTGGTAGATGATCAAACTTTTATTGATTCAGCAAAGTGCATGCAGAAGATCAATCAATTTATAAATAAACTTGCTGAGCAATCTTATCTTACTGCGGGCGTATCAAATATTCGTTTCAACGATTCACTATGTATGGTTACAATTAACATAGGTAATAGTTATAAATGGATTAAGTTGTCGGGTGGTAACATTCCTGAAGACATAATTACAGCAAGTGGTTGGCGGCAAAATCTATTCTACAATCAATTATTTAATTATCAAGTTTACGTTCAAAAAATAGTACAAATAATTAGCTACCTAGAGCAAAACGGGTATCCATTTGCACAAATTAAATTAGATAGTGTAGAAGTACTTAGCGATGGAATATCTGCAGTGTTAAACTTAGACAAGGGCGACTTAGTAAAGTTTGATACCATTGAAATTATTGGTGACGCGAGCATTAAAAGTTGGTATGTAGCCAAGTATTTGGGTATAAAAAAAGATGCCTTGTATAATGAGCAAATTTTAAAACGTATGGATGCCCGATTAAGTCAGTTATCATATATTCAAACAACTCGTCCATCTTTAATATATTTTGTTGGCGCAACAGCTAAACCCGTTGTCTATTTAACTAACAAAAAAAGTAGTAGCATTGACGGCATAATAGGTTTTGCTCCGAGCAGCGATAACAATAAAAATAAATTGCTAATTACAGGGGAGGCCAACTTGAAGTTACAGAATTTGTTTGGCACAGGAAAAGGTTTTGATTTGGCATTCAGGAGTTTTTTAAGTGGTTCGCAAGAGCTCAAAACACGTATTACTTGGCCTTACATAGCCCGCAGTAACATTGGGGTTGATTACGAGTTAAACCTATTGAAATTTGACAGTACTTTTTTAGATGTAAAGCATGATATAGGATTGCAGTACAGATTTGTTGGTAGCGATTATGTTAAGGTGTTTTATAACATACAAAATACTTCTTTGTTAAATGTTGATACCAATGCTGTGAAATTAACAAAAGCCCTTCCAGTATCAAATGATTTAAAGGTAAATTTATATGGATTGAGTGCTAAATTTGTTCGATACGACTATTTTCTAAATCCTAGAAAAGGTTTTGGATTTGATGTTTCTGCAGCAGTTGGTTCAAAACAAATCATACGCAATCCTACTGTAGATGAAATTAAGTTTACCCAAACTGATGGTTCTGTAAAAAGTTTGTATGATAGCATAAAGTTGTCCTCCACACAGTACAGGTTGTTGTTTAAAGGAGATGTGTTTATTCCGCTTACTCAGCGAAGTACCATAAGGGTTGAAGGCAATTGCGGACATGTGCAAAGTCCAGTATTGTTTTTTAGTGAGTTATTCAGACTTGGTGGAATTCGTACACTAAAAGGATTCGATGAACAAGCTATATTTGCTTCATCCTACGGAATAATAAATACAGAGATTAGATATTTGTTACAACAAAATAGCCATGTTATGTTATTTTGGAATGGAGCATGGTATCAAAATACAATCAGAAAACCAATCATAGAAGATACCCCATATGGTTTTGGTGCAGGGTTGAATTTTGAGACAGGAGCAGGCATTTTTTCTTTATATTATGCAGTAGGCAAACAATTTAATAACAGTATAGAGTTTAATAAGGCTAAGATACATTTTGGTTTTGTGAATTATTTTTAAATGAGATTAGTAACTACATATATCATCATTCTATTTAATGTGCTAATATGCATGAGTGCTTTGGCGCAAAATAATGCTGATAGTTTTAATTTTTCTACTGATACAACTTATGTTAGTGATAGCCTGTATACCGATAGTGTATATCAATCAACAAGTTATAGGAATGGAAGTACTTACGGCTTGATGGATACATTAACTAACGATACAATATTGAATCGTATATTTAAATGTTATGCAACAATTAATAACCAATATGTTGAACGTAAGGCCGCTCGTAAAAACTTACCAACAGTAAAAGAAGTGAAGCTTCGCGAGGTAGATCAAAACAAATGGAAGTTCATTGCGATCTTATTTATTTTAGCCTATGTTGCTTTTGTTCGAATCTCCAATTCTAATAACTTTCGAACCTTTATTTTATCAGTATTCAATTTAAAGTTAAGTCGTAAAATATGGGAAGATCAGCGGTCTTTTTTTGGCTTTGTAATTATTCAGCTTTTTGCAATTTACCTTTTTATAGCAGCATTGTTTATCACCAATTACATGGAGTTAAAGCATTTGCTTTATTTCGAAAACTACAAAATTCAGTATGGTTTGGTGTTACTTATTTTAACATTGGTGTATTTAGCTAAATTTTTGCTTCACTATATTCTTGGAGTGTTATTACAAATGAAAAATTTAGCTGTTGGTTTTGTTAGCAATACCATATCAGTAAATAATTTTGTTGCTTTAGTTATCTTCCCTGTAACAGTTTTTAGCATTTACGCAAATAATCCTTTTTTGGCAGGAGTAATCTCTCAAGCCATTATTGCAATTTTCTTTTTTAGCGTGGTTTATCGCGTTATTCGGATTCTGCTTTTAAGTAATAGTTTTTTCAGTTTCCCAACATTTTATTTATTTCTTTATCTTTGCGCACTTGAAATAGCACCTTGGTTTATTATTGTTAAATTTTTAAACAATTATCACACTTGAAAAACGCCAAAATAAAAAGCATTATTATTTCTCAACCCAAACCGGAGTCTGAAAAGTCTCCATACTTTGAGTTAGCCAAGCGTTTGAGCTTAAAGATGGATTTTAGGCCATTTATCACAGTGTCTCCAATTCCTTTCAAGGAATTTAAAACCCAAAAGGTAAATATTTTAGAACATACAGCCATTATTCTTAACTCTAGAAATTCAGTTGACCATTTTTTCAGAATGTGTATTGAGGCTAAAATCGAGATGCCTCCTGAAACAAAGTACTTTTGTGTAAACGACAGCATAGCTAATTATCTGGCAAAGTACATTCAAGTTCGTAAGCGAAAGGTGTTTACAGGTAAATCAACTGAAATTGAATTATTGAATGTAATCAAAAATCACCCTACCGAAAACTACCTTTTCCCCTGCAGCGATTGGCGTAAACCAGATATAGAAAAGTTTATGAAGAAGAACAAATTTAAATACAAGGAGGGATTCTTCTATCGTATTGTATCTTCGGACCTAAGCGATTTAACTAATGTTAATTACGATATTATTTGTTTTTTTAGTCCAGCTGATATACGTTCTTTATTCGAAAATTTCCCAGAGTTTAAACAAAATAATACACTTATTGCGGCATGGGGTGCCACCACTGTTAAGGCAATAATAGATGCAAAACTTACTGTAAATATAATGGCTCCAAGTCCTGAAAGTCCAAGTATGATAATGGCTTTGGATAAGTATATCGAATTACACAACAA
>CALPIR020000043.1 GCA_943323675.2 Chitinophaga pinensis
CACATATGCTGCCTTCATTTTTGATAATGTGCTGTCAGTTGATGTATTTTAATTAATAATATACTTAGAATGGCGGCTACTTTTATTTTATTAACTTTTAACTTATTAGGAGAAGTTTTTTATTGAACGACCCTAGCCTTCTAACATGTTTTTAACTTCTTGACTAATAAGGTTATTATGTATAATAAAAGAAAATAGGAGTAACAGGTATTGTTTCATTCATTTTTTATTATAGTTTAGATGTTAACATTATTAAACTAAATTATGAAAAAAATTAAATTAGCATTAGTTGCTATTGTGGCAACAATCATCATTACGGGAGGATCAGTTTATGCTTCATTCCCTGTTAAAAACGAGGTTAAAACAACACAAACTACAAACAGTAATTCAACTACGTCAACTCAAAATGCTGAGTTAAATAAAGTTGAGAAAGCTTTGGTAGAAAAGATTTCAGCTAAGCCTGCTAAAACTCAAGGCGACAACGACATGTTAATTACATTGGTGTTGTGGTTTTTCTTAGGTGCCTTTGCTGCACACAGATGGTACAAAGGTAAACCAGCAGGTTGGAATATATTGTTTATACTAACAGGTGGTGGTTGTGGTATTTGGGCAATAGTTGATTTAGTGAATATCTTAACAGATAACTTCTAATCACTATTCTATTATTTAAAAAAGGTTGCTTTTGGAAACAGAAGCAACCTTTTTTGTGCCTCATTATCATCATTTTTAATACTTGATAATATTTACTAATATTGAAATACAACTATTTATAATTTACATGGCCCTAATTATAACCTAACCCATTATTACTTGCGGTACTTATTACTCATATTGTCAATTGGTTTTTCACTTATAAGCCAAGCTACACATATTGTTGGCGGTGGTTTTGATGTGCAATGGATATCTGGTAACTCGTATCAAATTACCTTAGTAGTTTACAGAGATTGCACAAGCGAAACCGATTTTAATAAAAACGTGTACATTGGTATTTATGATAAAATAACAAACCTGCGTAAGGATTCTTTTGGTATTGCACAAGGTCAAGTATCTAAAATAAATCCATCGTTTGCTCAATGTATTACTGCGGTTCCGGGTTGCACAGAAAAAGCCATTTATACCAGAATAATCACTTTATCGCCAAACAGGTACAACAACACTGCTGGATATTACATCAGTTGGGAACGCTGTTGTAGAAATGCAATCATACAAAACATTCAATCCCCTGGCGATGCAAGTATGGCTTTTTATGCAGAAATTCCTTCTCCTGCAATCTACATCAACTCAACACCTAAGTTGGCTGTTAATCCGTTTACCGTTTTGTGTGTAGATAATTTATTCTCTTACAACATCACCTATACAGATGCTGATGGAGATTCTTTAAGCTACGAATTAATTACTCCCGTAAACGGAACGTTAACTAAAGATAATCCCAATGACGACCAATTTAATAACCGCCCGATTTTAAACCCTGGTCCGTATATTCCTGTAACTTGGTTGCCTGGTTTTTCATCTGATGCAGAAATACAGGGCAACCCTCCGCTTAGTATTCATGTTCGCTCAGGTCAACTCAATATCAAACCCTCTCAGGCAGGCGTTTTTGTGGTAGGCCTTAAGGTTACCGAATTCCGCAATGGGGTGGCTATTGGTTTGGTGCACCTCGAATTGCAATTTTTGGTGGTTAATTGTTTATCCAATACTTTTCCTACTGTTAAGCTTTATCAAAACGGTAATCAATTAAATGTAGATACATTATTTGTAACCATACCCAACGAAATAAAATTTGGCATTGAGGTGTTTGATGCCGACTCCATTGATACGATTTATGTAACTACTAATATTGATAGCCTAGAGTATACAACGGTTGGATTAAACACCACAAGAACTGTAAACGCGGCTACTTACAATTGGTCGTGGCAAAGCCATTGCGGACTTAACAATAATCCATTACATAAATTTATCGTTACGGTTAAAGACAAAGGCTGCCCAATACCCAAAACCACCCAACGTGTATTTTATATAAAAGCACTACCCATGCCAACACACCCGCAAACAGATGTGCTGTGTATTGAGTTGCAGAACAACCAATCTTGTATTGTTTACTTTGGCGATTCGGCCAGGTATAAGCCTTATTTTAAATGTTATAATATTTATCGGGCCGATGGTGACAATAATTTTAAGATAATTGACTCGATATTTGATAGAAGCAGTAATGCGTTTAATGATATGTTAACGCCAAATTATGGCGTTACCAATTACCGTTATTTTATTAGGGTAGAAAATGAATGTGGTTTTGAAGGCCTTTCATCAGATACATTGGGCACGTTTGATCAATTGAAAATGTTACCAGATAAACAATATCTGTATAACGTAACTGTTAAAGATGATCAAGTACATTTAACCTGGAATCAAACCAAAGAATTAGATTTTGCCCGATACTTTTTATGGAAAGGCTATCGCAACCAAAAACCTGAAGAGTTTGTAATGGAACTTGATTTTTTAAAACAAACCGATACCGTTTATCTTGACCAAAATGTACAAGTTAATGATACATCTCATTGCTACTACATCATTATGCTTGATACTTGTGGCAATTATGGCCCAGCGGGTAAAATATTTTGTACAACATTGTTACGCGGTTCATCCAAGTATTTCGAAAATACGTTGGGCTGGCAAAAATTTGTTTCTGCTGATGATTACCCTGTAAATTTTGACTTGGGTAGGTATGCCCCAATGTCAACTGTTAGAAATCTTGTTGGGTTGTATAATGAAACCACCCTCAATGCAGTGGATGATAATTTTAACACGGATGATGGCCGTTATACTTATGAAATAGATGTTTTTCATCAACCCATTGGATGGCCTGGAACAATAGCGCGTAGTAGGTCCAATAAAGTTTCGTTAGAACAAAAACCTTATGTATTTGTACCCAATGCATTTTCACCCAATAATGATGGAGTAAACGACTCTTGGCTGATAAAAGATGTATTTGTTAAAGACTACATATTGAAGGTTTATGATAGATGGGGTAGGTTAGTTTTTGAAACCCTTGATAAGAATAAACAATGGGACGGAAAAGATCTAGAAGGTAATGCTGCGCCAAGTGATGTTTACGTGTTTGTTTTAACATACACCGGTTGGCGTGGTGAGTTTGGTAATGAAAAAGGTAATGTTACCATCATCAGGTAATTAATGCAAATGGTGATTCAATTATCTTTTGCTAGTTCAATGTGAAATGAAAAGGCTGCCTCCATCAAAATAGAAACAGCCTTTTATGTTTTATAAACCCAATTTCATGGTTAAGCTAATGCGCTTTCGGGCCATATCTACTTCTACCACTTTTACTTTCACATGTTGCTGTAATTTTACCACTTCATTGGGGTCGCTAACAAACTTATCAGCCAATTGAGATACGTGCACCAATCCATCTTGTTTAACACCCACATCTACAAAGCAACCAAAGTTGGTAATGTTGGTTACAATACCTGGTAAAATCATTCCAGGTGTTAGGTCTTCTGGTTTTTTTACATCAGCAAATTCAAATTGTTTAAGTTGTTCGCGTGGGTCGCGCCCAGGCTTGGCCAATTCTTTTAAAATATCGTTAATGGTTAATAAACCTGCGGTTTCTGTAACATATTTTTGGGCGGATATTTTTTTACGCAACTCGGCATCTTTAATTAAATCTTCAACCTTACTGCCTAAATCTTTTGCCATAGCCTCTACAATGCCATAACTTTCTGGATGCACTGCGCTATTGTCTAAAATATTTTTAGCGTTTGGTATGCGTAAAAATCCTGCACATTGTTCAAAAGCTTTATCGCCTAAACGGGCTACTTTTTTCAAATCTTTACGCGATTTAAATGCACCATTTTCGTTGCGGTAATTAATAATGTTTTGTGCCAATTGTGGACCTAATCCCGACACATAAGTTAGTAAACTTTTACTTGCCGTATTTAAATTAACACCAACTACATTCACACAACTTTCAACAATGGTATCTAAACTCTTTTTTAACTTATTTTGGTCAACATCATGTTGGTATTGCCCTACACCAATAGATTTCGGGTCAATTTTAACCAACTCGGCAAGCGGGTCGCTTAGTCTTCTTCCAATAGAAACAGCACCTCTAACCGTAACGTCTTTATCTGGAAATTCTTCTCTAGCAATTTCGGATGCAGAGTATACAGATGCACCATTTTCGCTCACCACATAAATTTCTACTGGGTTAGAAAATGTAATGCTGCGCACTAAATCTTCAGTCTCTCTACCTGCTGTTCCGTTACCAATAGATATGGCTTGGATGTTGTGTTTTTTTACCATGGCGTGTATGGTACTAAAAGCACCATTTAAGTCGTTTTTAGGTTGATGAGGATAGATTACATCATCATCTAACAACTTACCTTCTTCATTTAAACAAACCACTTTACAACCGCTGCGGTATCCTGGATCTATGCCCATAATGCGTTTACTTCCCAATGGAGCTGATAACAACAATTGTCTGAGGTTTTCTGTAAACACCCTAATGGCTTCATCATCGGCACGTTGTTTGGCAATGTTGCGAAACTCGTTTTCCATACTTGGTCCTAGCAGGCGCTCATAACAATCTTCAATTGCTTCAGCAAGGTGGCCGCTGGCTTGGTTATTTTTTTTGATGTAAAGTTTATCTAATTTTTCCAGTGCAACATCAACTTCAGGTTCAATTTTTACTTTCAAAAAACCTTCATCTTCACCTCTAAATACTGCCAATACACGGTGTGAAGGGCACTTTTTCAACTGCTCAGTAAAATCAAAATAATCGCTAAACTTGATGGCTTCTTCCTTTTTACTTTTGTATACAGTAGAGATGATATAGGCATTTTTTTCATACTCATTACGAATCACGGCACGCGCCATTTCATTTTCGTTAATCACCTCAGCAATAATATCGCGTGCACCCTCTAAAGCTGCATCTTCGTCTTTAACTTCATCAGTAAGGTACTTTGCGGCTTCTGTAAATACATCGCTATTGGGTTCATTTAAAAGCCACATAGCTAAAGGCTCTAAACCGCGCTCGCGTGCTGCTGTAGCTCGGGTTTTACGTTTAGGTTTATAGGGTAAGTAAATATCTTCTAAGATATTAGCATCCCAACAATCCTCAATACGTGAGCGCAATTCATCAGTAAGTTTACCTTGTTCTTCAATAGTATGTAATATTGAAAATTTACGTGTTTCCATATCACGCAGTTTTTCAATTCCAATTTTTATACGTTCAATATCTACTTCATCAAGGTTTCCAGTAGCTTCTTTCCTGTACCTAGATATAAAAGGAATGGTACCTCCACCATCTAATAAATTAATAGTGGCCCTAATTTGGCTTATACCAATATTTAGTTTTGATGCGAGTATAGGAATAGTAATATTTAAGTCGTGCATAGCTTACAATAATAGGCAAGCTTAATGAGTGGTTATGCACGATATTTTAACAAATGAGGGTATGGTTTTTTGCTTTCTGGTTAAAAAGATTTTTAGTTGATGTAAGCGCAAAAAAAACGCCCAACCGATTTAACGGTTGGGCGGCTTTTTGTTATAAATATGTTATATTATTTACCTGTTACCACAAACTTAACGCTGTGTGTTCCTTGGGCATTTTTCATCACCAAGAAATATACACCATTGTTAAAGTTATTGATGTTGATGGTTTCGTTTACGTTTTTATCGTTGTAAGTACGTGTTAACATTTCTCTTCCAATCATATCGTATACGGCAATATTTAATGGCAAAGTTTTAACATCAGTAGCACTGATGGTGATCACATCTTTAGCAGGATTAGGGTATATGCTAATGTTTGCTGCAACCACATCATTACGTTCTAAGCCGGTGTTAGGGGTGTCTTTAACGATAACGGTGCGGGTTGCCATGGCCATATTGCCACAAAAATCGCTTACCGAGTAGGTTACCGTGTAAGAGCCCATTGCTGCTGTATTAACTGTACCATCCGTGATGATGTAAGAAGTTAAGTTACCGTCTTTGTTATCTGATGCTGTAAGATTTGGATGCGTGTACGCTCCCGATCCAACAAATACAGTATCTGTAGCAGGCACTATAATGCTTGGTTTAACGGTGTCCATATTGCATAATCCTAAATCGCTTAAGTTACGAGGGATTAATTTAAAGTTAGAGAAACTGAAAGTCATTGGGCCTTGAGCGTAAGTTAAAAATTGACCTTTAACTAAAGTTCTGTTTAAGTTCAAAATTGAACTGTTTAAATCATCAACACGTAAACCATTTGTTTTGGTTGAATCAATATTAATTACAAATTCTCCAAAGTTATCTCCATTTGCATTTGAATCTGCATTTAAGTTAACAACAAAAGTAGAATCCCATTTAACCAAAACACCTTCCCAAGGGCGAGCAAAGCGAATATTATTTAAACGGAATGAATCTATCGGTAAATTCATTTCGAATACAGGCATTACCGCTTTACTTTTAATAACTGAACCAGTTAAATTATATAGCGTGGTTACATTAAAGTTTTCAGTAACACGAGCTGCGGTGATTTCTACAGAGTCACCAATTTTCCAATTGTTATTACCTACACTATTCTGAATAAAAATGGCCGAATTAGGACCTTGTCCATCTTGAATGATGGTTTGATTATTCATATTGGTTGCTGTTACTACACCGTGCACGTTTATACCGATTAATGAATCTCCATTCCAAACGGTAGCTCCATTGGCGGGGTTGGGCGCAAATTGTAATTCTCTGATGTTTTTAATACCATCAGCTGTTACATAATAAAGAGACCCATTTGCTAAAGTATCTGGAACTACAGTTGATAAATTACGTCCATCAACAACTTTGATGTAGTATTTAACTAATGTATTTGCTGGGTACGGAGGAATTCTACCGCTCCATTTGTCTGAAGTAGCTTCCTTAATCATGTCAACATTGTTAAAAGTTAAAGAGTCTTTATGAGCGTAGTATAGCTTAGCTGTTGTTATTGCAGTGTCAGCTAAAATTGTAGCTGAAATAGTAACAGAATCAATTTGTGTTACTATTGATGGAATACGTGAACGTAATCCGATACTCGGAGGGCAAATATTACATGGGCCGATATCACTTGGTGAAAGAGGTGAGATGCCATAACGGCTAACACCACCGATTGTATATTCAGTTATTATACCCCTTATGTAGGTTAAACCTGTACCAAATGCTGGTGGTATAAAGTTATTTGCAATTTTAGGTACAGTGTCTTCGTTGTCATCATTACGGAAATATGCTGAAAAATCGCGCACATCTAGTTGGTTACCTGCATTGTCTTGTATAGCCCAATTCCAGCGCGTACCACCAAATGGAGTAACACCAACAACCCTTACATCTCTGATTTCAACTAATACGCCTTCCCATTTTTCACCAGTAGCCTTTTTTTGAAGCCATGTTCCTGCTGTAGGGTTGCCTGTCATTAATGAATCAGCTGAGATTACAGTATATACTGGTTGGTAGGTATTTAAGTCAACTTGCTCAACCGCATTACTAAAGTTGGCATTGTTTCTTATTACGTTCATCTGTGTTTCACCCTGAAAAGCAGCGAATTTTGCGGTAACGCGCACTTTATAACCAGCAACCATGTTTTCGTAAAATTTGGTTTCTGTGATAAAATTCGCAAGTGTAGGGCGACCTGCAGCTGGGGTTGTGGTGTGATCGCACATAACTAATACACCACTCCATGGTCCACCTCCCTCACGCTGAACGTATGCCGCTTTTCTGTTTGTTGATAAGCCATAAGTTCTTGGACTTGATACTACGATACCATCAAAACGTGCTGTATCTCTGTATGTCGGATTAACGAAAGTTGGATTGATGTAGTCAGGCAAATCAACTGCAGGCGTTGCTGTTAATTTACTTTGACTTACAAACTGTACCGTATCAATTGGGATAATTGGATAAGGATTTTGTGCATTAATCGAAATTGTTGCTGCCAACATCGCGATAGCGAGTAATTGTTTTTTCATATGATTACTTGTGTGTTATAATTGTTTTTATTTTATAATGGCAAATTTTCCAATATCTAATTTACCTGTTTTTTCGTCTTTTACTGCAAATAAATAAACACCTGTACTAATGGTGCCTTTGCTGTTTGATAAAATATCCCAAGCATGCTCACCGCCACTAAATACTTTTTTCCCAGTTTGCCCATAACGCTCAAACCATTGTATGTCCTCACCTTGATAGGTGCTTGCATCGTGAGTTAGGTTTGCAACCAAATCTCCACTGCTGGTATATACGCTAATGGTACATTTTGCAGGTAAATTGGTAAAGTATATTTTTTTGCTGCGGGAGTTTCCGCCATCCCAAGCCGCTGAAGTTTGATATGGATTAGGATAAACTCCTACACGGTTTTCAGTATTTTCTGTAATGGTTTGTGTGGTGCTTCCACTATAAATGCTGAATGCATTTTCAGTAAAAGAGGATTCTAAGGAGGCCAAGTTGATGCTTTCATCACCTTTATCAAAAGCAGTGAGGATAAACAAATATTGCCAACCATTTTGCAGGTTATTTATTTCGTATTTGTTGGTATACGGAGTGCTGTCTCCTTCAAAATAAACTGGAGAAGCTAAAGCTACCGCTTCAAATCCATTGTTATACCCGTTGTTGTTTCCAGCAGAATCCCATTGTGCAATTAAATTTCGTTGGTCAATTAAATTACCACCTAAATCATCTCCTGGGTTGGTTCTATATAATCTATAACCCTCAAAATCTTTTTTGCGAGAAATAGGATCAATAGATGCTACTGATGTATTATCCCAATAAATTTCTACTTTATTATTACTACTAACAATTTTAGTTTTAGGTGTTTTGGGCGGTTCAGGCAGCACATATCTGTTTATTTTTCCATCACCATTGGCATCATTTTCTGCTCGGTATTTTCCATCTTCATTCACGTCTTCGCCAACATAAGTAGCACGTGTACGCGCTAAGAAAGAGGTCAATTCAGTTCTAGTTTCAGGAGTAGATACCGTGCCATTGTTTACAGGTGGCGAACCATCATCTTTTTTCGCTGCGCAAACAAATGCCATTACATAATTAAAACTTTCTCCCGGCTCCAAACTAATAAGTGGACCCGCAGTTAGTAGTTGAATCCAGTTATTGGGTGTGCCATTAAATGGTCCAATTGCAGATTGATAAAGTTGCAACGAATCAACACTAACCTTCATTCGGTTATAGCGCTCTTGCTCGTTTGCAGGTGCAATCCAAGGTGCGTTAACCGAATTGAAATTCCAGAAGTTATAATTTACTTGGGGCTTAGGCCAACCTCGTTGTAAAAAAGTATCGGGCTTATCAGGGTTAAAAAACATACCCCTATATTCAATGCCCAAAAATTGTATAGCTCCGTAAGAGTTTATATACTCTAAGTCATCAGCCCCTAAATCACTTAACCAAGCATAAACTGTTTTGTATTTGGTATCAATACCGTTCCGTCCTTTGTTAAAGAAGTTGGTACCTGTTTGGCGCGTTATGTTTACGTTTCTAACAACTAAATCGCTCCATTGCCCAACATAAACACTATCCCAACGTTTGCCGCTGTTATTGGTGATTTTATAGTTACAAATAACAAAAAAATCTGCAAAAGAATAATTCCAAGCGTAGGTTTCTAGTTTAACATGTGCACGTAAAGGTTGCGTATGTCCGCCAATTGGGGTTGATGTTCCCGGAACAATGGTGGCTGTATCACTAAATTGCATCACAAAATCTTGGTGCGAAACTGCAGATGACGAAAAAACAGAACTAGATGTTAAAGAAGATCTTTCTTGTATTGGCGTTAGAGGGGTAAATTCAAACCCAGATCCGCCCGTGCTATAACCACTTGATGCATCAGCAGCACTTGTAGATACCAAAGCCTGACCATCAACCAATGCCCCTAACCAAATACCTGATTCAAATAAATGTTCATTACCCTTTTGAGGGTATGCCATACTCGGTAAACCTTGGGTATTACTTCTTACTCCCGGGCGACCTACAGTACCCGCATTACTTAAGGTAAGTTTAATACGTCCAGCATCTGTTGATTTTTGTGTAAACAGAACTTGCGCCTTCACAGAAGCCGCTCCTAATAATATGACTAATAATAACTTAATGCGCATGTATATTTTGTACCGACTTACAAATATGCAGTTTTTTAACTTTTTGTACGTTAAAATTACTTTAAGTATCATGTTATCATTTCGGTTATTAAATAAGCTCCTCACTAACAAGCACTAAAGTGAGATTAATTAATTGTAAACCCTTTTTAATTTAACCTGCAGTGATTACGTTGTAAAGTATAGTTTAATGGGATTAAGGCTTTTGTCAACTTGTATTTATGAAAGTTGTTTGTTAAGAAATTATAAAGTGCAGTAAAATCAGGCATATACCCAAATGCACATTATGAGCTATTTAAGCAATTATTTTCGTTTTGCCAAATACAGCCAGTGTGCATAAAAAGTAGTTTACTATCAATATGTTAGGCTGTTTCGTGTGGTGCTATTCACAAGATGTACACAATAATTCACAATGCTGTGCATAACATTTAGACTGCTTAAAATATGATAACTTAAAGTACATTTGGTAGCTAACCCAAATAGTAAACACCGTATTAAAAGACGAACATGGCAGAGTTAAGAAAAAAATCAATGACCAAAAAAACAGATACCGCTCAAATGATTGAGAATGGAAAATTGCAGCCTCAAGCTGTAGATCTGGAGGAAGCGGTATTAGGTGCGTTGATGCTCGAGAAAAATGCTATTACTGTGGTGTCTGATATTTTAAAGCCTGAAAGTTTTTATAAAGATTCACATCAAATCATATTTCAATCTATAAAAACTTTATTTAGCAATGCGCAACCAATTGACATCTTAACTGTAACATCCGACTTACGTAAGCAAGGTCAGTTAGAAATAGTTGGCGGTGCATACTTTATCACTTCCCTTACCAATCGTGTAGCATCGGCCGCTAATATCGAGTATCACGCTCGTATCATTGCACAAAAATTTATTCAACGGGAGCTTATTCGTATTTCAACAGAAATACAGCGCGAGTCTTTTGAGGACAGTGCTGATGCTTTTGAATTGTTGGATAGTGCCGAACGTAAATTGTTTGAAGTTTCGCAAGGGAATATCAAGCGCGATTACAAACAAATGAATACAATTGTTCGTGAAACGATTCGTGATATTGAAGGATTAAAAGACAAAGAAGGTGGTTTAACAGGTATACCTTCAGGCTTTACTAAATTGGATAGGATTACATCTGGTTTTCAAAAATCAGATTTGGTTATATTAGCCGCTCGTCCGGGTATGGGTAAAACGGCAATGGTTTTATCAGTTGCACGTAATGCTTCTTTATTATCTGAGCAGCCTCGTGCTATAGCAATTTTCTCTTTAGAGATGAGCAATAAGCAATTGGTAACGCGTATGATTAGTGGCGAATCTGAGATTCCAGGCGAAAAATTAAGAAAAGGAACTTTAGCACCACATGAGTGGGAACAGCTAAATACCAAGGTGGCGCGTTTAAGTGAGGCGCCAATATTTATTGATGACACGCCTGCATTAAGTGTGTTTGAACTACGTAGTAAATGCCGTAGATTAAAGGAACAAAACAATATTGAAATGATCATCATCGATTACCTGCAGTTAATGCGTGGCGATGATTCAAACAATAAAAACGGTAATCGCGAGCAAGAGGTAAGTTATATCTCTAGATCTTTAAAAGCTTTGGCGAAAGAACTCGATGTGCCTGTTATTGCATTGGCACAGTTAAGTCGTGCTTCAGAAAAACGCGGTGCCGCTGCTATTCCAATGTTATCAGATTTACGTGAATCGGGTTCTATTGAGCAGGATGCTGATATGGTAATGTTTATTTACCGTCCAGAGTACTATGGCATCACTGAGTTTGAAGACGGAGGAAGTACACACGGTGTTGCCGAGTTACATATTGCAAAACATCGTAACGGTTCATTAGATTCACTTCGATTAAGATTCGTGCATGAATTTACCAAGTTTAAAGATTTGGAAGAGCATGACTTTGGCAGCAACGATGCGCCAAGTTTTAGCAATGACGAAATGGGCGGATTTGGCAGCATGGGTACGATAACCCGCAGCAGCAAGCTAAATGACATGAGTCAGGATGATGACGAATTTACACCACCTCCATTTTAATAAAACCTTCTTTATACAATTTATACTTTTTTATTAAAACGTAGTCAATCAGAAATGGTATGGTGAATACCTCATACTTAAAGGATCTACTTGTTTTTTAAATGTTGTTAGATTACATAAAAAGTGTAAGTTCAACAGCGTAAATTAATCTGGTAAAGTCACTTCGTGCACCAGACAAAATAAAATAATTTTGGGTTCAATTTTATTCCTTCAAAAAATAATCATTAAACACTACAATTTCTTTATTTTGCAGCACTTTATAAGCGAAATCTTATCATGCAATTCAATAAAAAACACCACAGTAACGACACTTTATTAAACTTATACAAAGGCATGCTTAAACCTCGAATGATTGAGGAAAAGATGCTGATCTTGCTTCGTCAGGGACAAGTTACAAAATGGTTTAGTGGAATTGGTCAAGAGGCCATTAGTGTTGGTGTTACACAGGCTTTACATCATGATGAATACATACTTCCACTGCACCGTAACTTGGGTGTTTGGACCAACCGTGATATGCCTTTTTCGAAATTATTCTCCCAATGGCAAGGTAAATTAAACGGCTATTCAAAAGGTCGCGAACGTTCGTTTCACTTTGGTACAAATGAACATCATATTGTTGGAATGATTTCACACCTAGGAGCCATGCTTGGAGTAGCTGATGGAATTGCACTTGCTCATAAACTTAAAGGCGAACAAAAAGTTAGCGTAGTTTTTAGTGGAGATGGAGGTGCCAGCGAAGGCGATTTTCATGAAGCAATAAATACGGCTGCGGTATGGGATTTACCGGTAATATTCTTGATAGAAAATAATGGTTATGGATTATCAACTCCAAGTAACGAACAGTTTAGATGCAAAAATTTTATTGATAAAGCAGTAGGTTTCGGTATACAAGGATATAAGGTAGATGGTAACAATATTTTAGAAGTGTATGATATGGTAAATAACCTTGCCAATAGCATGCGCTCCAATCCTCGTCCTATTATATTGGAGTGTATGACATTTCGTATGCGCGGACACGAAGAGGCGTCTGGTACAAAATATGTTCCACAAGAGTTGTTTGATGAGTGGGGTAAAAAAGATCCCATTGCTAACTACGAAAACTGGTTGAAAGCAGAGGGGATTTTAACTGATGAGATGATTGCCGAATACCGAGTAACATTTAAAAAAGAAATTGATGAGGGTGTAGAAGCCGTTCAGGCCGAACCAGAAATTATACCCGATACAGCAATTGAAATGGCTGATGTATATGCACCAATTCCTTCTCAAAGCAGTGAAAATTTCGGTCATTTACAACATGTTACTGTTAAACCAACCACTGAAAATAAATCACGCAAACGTTTGGTTGATGCCATAAGTGATGGTTTAAAATTGAGCATGCGTAAACATGAAAATTTGGTATTGATGGGCCAGGATATTGCAGAGTATGGTGGGGTGTTTAAAATAACACAAGGTTTTGTGGAAGAGTTTGGAAAAGGTCGTGTGAGAAATACACCTTTGTGTGAAAGTGCCATTTTAGGTGCTGCATATGGTCTATCTGTAAAAGGAATGAAATCCATGATGGAAATGCAGTTTGCCGATTTTGTGAGTGTAGGCTTTAACCAAATTGTAAATAATTTAGCAAAAAGTTATTACCGTTGGGGTCAAAATGCTGATGTTGTAGTGCGTATGCCAACAGGTGCAGGTGTTGGTGCAGGACCATTCCACTCGCAAAGTAACGAGGCTTGGTTTTTTCATGTTCCGGGTTTAAAAGTAGTTTATCCTAGTACACCTGGAGATGCTAAAGGGTTATTGGCTGCAAGTTTAACCGACCCAAATCCGGTGATGTTTTTTGAACATAAAGCATTGTACCGTTCTA
>CALPIR020000044.1 GCA_943323675.2 Chitinophaga pinensis
AGGAAGCAACGATGTGCTTTCTGTTTTGGCGTTTAATGACAATCGCGCAGAAAGCAGTATGAATTTTTTAAGCGAAGATGCTATTGCTACACAAACCGAAACATTTAATAAAGTAGTTGTAAATACGGCTGATGCTCAGGTATTGGGAGCGCAAATAAGCAGCGAGTTGAACGGTAAACAATTGTGGCGGTGGTTTATAATAATAGCATTATTGTTTCTTTTTACCGAAATTGCATTACTGAGATTGTTGCCTTAATACCACTAAAACATGGAACAATTAACAACCATAAAAGGATTAAACTTTAGTGCTGTTGTTTCTAATAACGGTGCCGAAATAAAAAGTATTAAACACCATACAGGAACTGAATTTATGTGGCAGGCCGATGCTGATATTTGGCCAAGAACGGCTCCAGTTTTGTTTCCTATTGTGGGTAAAGTTAAAAACGATTTATTGCGTGTAAAAGACAAAGGATACGCAATTTCGCAGCATGGATTTGCGCGCGATAAGAAGTTCACCTTGATTGAACAAACAGAAAACAAATTAGTGTATCAGCTTTTATATAATGATGAAACATTACAAAAATTCCCTTACGACTTTAAGCTAATTCTAACATACCAATGGGAAGAAGATAAGTTGATTTGTGGTTACGAAGTGTATAATTTGGGTGTAGAAACGATGTTTTTTAGCATTGGTGCTCATCCTGGTTTTTTAATTCCTGATGGCGATTTATCCCAGTACGAATTGTTGTTTAATAAACCCGAAACTGCCGAAAGACATTTACTTGAAAATGGTTTATTTAACCATCAAACCCAATTGGTATTAAACAATGAGCAAGTTTTGCCCTTAAGTGCTAATTTGTTTGAATTGGATGCTGTAGTATTCAAAAAAATACAATCAAACCAAGTTAGTTTGGTGCATAAAAATAGCAATTACCGCGTTACCATGTGCTTTAACGGTTTTCCTTATTTTGGTGTTTGGACTAAGTTTGGGGCACAGCGTTTTGTTTGTTTAGAGCCTTGGTTTGGCCATTCTGATTACATAGAAGGGCATACAGATATAACAAAAAAAGAAGGCATGCTTGCGCTGCCTTCTCACGAGTGTTTTAAAACCAATTATACGCTAGCGTTTAGCGTTTAGCGTGTTTTTATTTTTTCAATATTTTAAACTCAACCCTGCGGTTTAATTGTCTGTCAATATCATTGTTGTTATCGGCAACAGGTTGTGTTTCGCCATAACCAATGCTAAATAACCTATTTTCTTTAATTCCTTTTGCAACTAAATATTTCTTTACTGCCGCTGCACGTTTATCACTTAATAATTGATTCTCTGCATCGCTACCCACCGCATCGGTATGTCCAGATATCTCAATAATCATGTTGTTATTTTCTTTCATTAAACTAACTAAACGATTAAGTTCTGGTTTCGATTCTTCTTTTAATACATCACTGTATTCGTCAAAGAAAATATTATTCAATCGCACTACTTGGCCAGTTTTAATTGGCACCATGGTAAGGTTTTGTTTAATTTCACGGTATTGACCTGGTTTGGTTAAATCTATGTTAACAGATACAGGAATGTAACCTGCTGCTCGTGCCGATATACCATAGTTTTTACCGTATGGAAGTATAATTTTAAAATCACCGCTCTTGCTCCAAAAGCTAGTTTTACCAGCCTCGTTACCTGATGGTAATTCTTCATATATTACCTGCACTTCTACATGCTCTTTAGTATCTGCACTTAATACTTCTCCATTAATTAATACAACAGGCTCTGGTTTTGCTTTGGCATTCAATTTAATTTGAACAATATCTGCTTTACCTAAAGTGTTTTTGTAAGATACCATATATGCTACATCGCCACTAGCAGGTATAGTATAGTAGCCATCCCATTGTTCGGTATTTATTTGCGGACCTAAGTTTACAGGCTCTGACCAGTTTTGGTAGGTATCATCTAATCTTCTTGTTAAATATATATCGTTTTGTCCGAAGCCGCCTTGACGGTTGCTACTAAAGTACAAGGTTACCCCATCGGCTGCCATAAACGGGGTTGATTCATCGTAAGTAGTGTTTATTTTATTTCCCAATGATATAGGCTCGCTCCACTTTCCGTTTTTGGTAAGTTTAGACACATATAAGTCGTTTAGTTTACCTTCTTCATCCTCACTAAAACTTAATAATATAGTTTTGTTGTCAGGTAATAAAAAAGCAGAAGAATAAAGCCCACGATTCAATTTGTCTAATTTTTTAATTGCCAATTCATATGGTTCTTGCCATTCACCATTACGTTTTTCAATAAAGCTAAAACCTACACCCCAATAAACCCCATCTTTATACGAACCTCCAATTAACATTTTATCTCCTGATGGACTAATATTAAATAAGGTGTTAAACTGTTGTTTATTAAAGGTTTTACCTAAATTAACTGCGGTTTTCCAACTCCCGTTTTCATCCTTCTCACTCATCCAAATGTCTTGTCCTTCTGTTGGGTTTTGATTTTGAGGATGGCTAGATCGCACGAAATAAAGTTTCTTTCCATCAGCACTAATTACAGGGTTTAGTTCCGCATATGCTGAATTAACGGCATCACTCAGGTTCTTTATTTCATATGTATTTTGCGCTGTTAATAGCTTTATGCTTAGCGCTAATGCAATAATTAAGGTGGTTAGCGTAGAATGTTTGATCACGTTTTAAAAGTATTAAATTTTGTAATTAAATTAAAATAGAGTCTGTATTCGATTTCATAAACAAACATATTTTAATCATTAGATATTGTATTGGGTATGATTGTAAACCATTCCTTCTATTTTTTACCCAATTCTAAAGGGATTTTTACTGATACATTATCCCATACCAGTGATGTATAAACAACCATTGAATCTGGTTCAAAGCTGATATTAAACTGCTCTGCTGCAGTATTGGTTTCAGTTACTGGAACTTGCACTCGCAATACGTCATTTTTCTCGTCAGGTGCAGTTGCTCCCCATCTGTTATTTTCAGTATTAAACGCAATAGTCCATGCTGTTTCATCTGGTATTGCATAGATGGCATATTTACCTGCAGGCAATTCTTTACCATTAACTAGTAAAGCTGTTTCTGTATTAAAAGTAGTGGCCTCATTTGCTCCCATGCGCCAATATTCGCCATATGCTTGTAATGCTCCAGTTTCCTTTGGGCCAAAAATCACCCTTCCTTTTTTAAACGGTTGGCAATACATAATATTTAAGTTAAATCCGTTTTGTGTGTATGCCACAGTAGTGGTAGGGCTGTGTTTTTTTGTAGCTGAGCGCAAATAAAATAACACACCTGTAAGTAGTATAATCACTACTCCTGTTCCTATAAGCAGTTTCTTTTTCATTGTTGTAAAAGTAATAAAGTTATACTTTAATTTTTCGTATTTGTTTTAGTACTGTTCTTGTTCCTGCAACTATTGAGGGTAATTCGTGATTTAAAAATGGCTCCACACGCAATATTAACTCGTCACTAAGATCTGGGTATAGTTTTACCATATTTGCCATGGTATACATTGCATAAACCCTTGATGCCGTTGGTTTATTGATATCTGTAATGGTATCCATACACTCGTTAATAACTCGTCCATGAATTTCGTTTGGTAAGTTAGTAACCACTGATAATGACCTGAAAACACTTCGGTTAAAGGCAACATGTTTTGAACGAGGTAACTCATCTAATAGTTTGTGCCAATAGGGGGCTAAAAGTTTGGGTTGGTTTTTTGCTATGTAGCTCAAAGGCCATGAAGCACGTTGCACCATTAAAACATCTTCGCCTAGCAACAAATCCATTAATTCTTTAAATCGGTTTTTGTTGTTGGCCACATAATTTACAATCAGATCAGTGGTGCGTTTGCTATGCTCACGTTTTAGCGCTTCTTTTATATTAAACACAACGTTAAATTAGGGTGGTATAATTTGGTTTACAACAAACCAAGAGTTTATTCTGAAAAGTTAATTTGGTTTATTTCTTTTTTAATATTGGTTGCTGTTTGCTGCATAGCAATAAATAATTCGGGTTGAATGGCAGCATAATGATTGTTGCTGCGTGTAAATTTTATTTCACCAAAAATTGATTCAGGTGTTTGTTGCGTAGAAATTTTTTCTGATGATTCATGCAAAATAAAATACACCGATCTAATGGCTCTTATATCCTCATCAGATAATTGCTCGCCAACTTTTAACTGATAGGATAGGGTTGCTAAATAAGACGACATTTGGTTGTTAAGTACAGAAAATTGAAACACATGGTTTGAATTTTTTTGTTTGCTTTTGGGTTCCGACAACATGCGTTGAAAAGCGGTTGTTAAATAGCTACTCTGAACATAAAGTTCTTTTCTGGCAAGCCTGTAAGTTGATTGCGACAGTTGTGTTTCATTGCGTTCTGCAATAGATTTTAAGTAGCCCATATTGGCATTTAATACCTTTTGCATAATGTCCTTTAATTGATAAGATTCCCAATTTGGGAATATAAAATAACTAGCCCCAAGTGCTAATCCAGCTCCAATTAGTGTATCTAAAATACGTTCCCAAGCCACAGAAAATTGACTGGCAGTATCGGTAAAGCTGAATACAATTAAAACGTAGGGGGTCATAAACAAAACACTTACCACGTAATTAATGCGCATAAAACTAAAGGCTAAAACCATTAATGTGGTTAAAAAAGCAAAGCGAGCACCAATACTAGGAAAGAACTTTAAAATTAACAAGCCAACTAAGCCGCCTATAATAGTGCCTATTACACGCTCGTAATTACGTTTTTTGGTAAGGCTAAATCCTGGCTTAAGAATTACAATAATGGAAATTAAAATCCAATAGCTGTAGGATGCGTTGTAAATGGTTCTGGCAAATACAAAACCAGCCATACATATAATTGCCATGCGTATGGCATGTCTAAAATGATTTGAATCTAATGTGAGGTTGGCTTTAAATAAATTCCAATCTATGGTTTGTGGTTGCACAAACTTACGCAACTCTGCACTGCGTTCTTTTGGTAACTGTTGTGCCGATAGTTTATAACCATGAATCCTTTCTATGCGGTTGCTTATATTACGCAGGTTTATTAATATACGTTTAAGTACATGTACTTTAATTCCCTGTATTTCCAGTTCATCAACCTTACCTTTTAATACATTAAGGGTAGGTATAAAATGTTTTGAAGCGCTTTTATCTTCATGGTTATGAAGGTTATTACCAATATGCGTAATGGCCTTAGCCATTTGTTTAATTACGCTTTCAAAATGGGGTAATATACCTGTGTTGGCGTAGGCTTTATGGATATCAATATAATTGTAATGGGTGGCCATACTTTGCTCGTATAAATCAACCAAATCAATAAAAGTAAGTAATAGTGTACGTCCTGTAGGGGTCGAATCAACTAATATTTTGCGTGTCTTAAACAAAATCTCACGCACATGTTCTTGGTATTCATTAACAACGGCTTGTTGTGCTATTATTTTCTTGTATTGTTCATTAATATCAACTTTAGCATCATAAAAACCCGCTTTAAGTTCAATAAACTTGGCTACTTCAAAAATACATTCGCCCAATATTTGCTCTGA
Source organism: Chitinophaga pinensis (assembly GCA_943323675.2). GTDB lineage: Bacteria > Bacteroidota > Bacteroidia > UKL13-3 > UKL13-3 > UBA6183. The sequence continues at coordinate 5,570 of CALPIR020000044.1, forward strand.
TGCGCGATAAGGCATCAGCTTTTGACTAAATAAACTTAATAAGAAATACCAAATACCGCCAAGCATAACCAATAAGGCATAATTCAAGGCTTGCACAAAAGTGAGTTGCTGGTCAATTCCTAAAATCATAACAGCCAGCGCAGAAATACCCATGGCAGCAGCACGCGCACCAAAAACATGCATCATGCTTAATAAAAAGCAACTTACACCAATAAATAAAGTGAGTAATGCCGTATACTTTGCAAATAACGCGGTTAGTAAAGCCATACCAAAAATAAGGGCAATGGTAATTAACATAGCGTTTCTGCGATGCTCGTATGGCCCCGGATTATCGGGTATGCTAACACACAGCGCCCCCAAAGAAATTGCTATTCCTAGGTTAATGTCTCCTAGGTTGTAAAACAATACCGATGGTAGAAGTAGTCCAAATGTAATACGAATTCCATCACTAAAATATTGGCTAAATAAAAAGCGTTTTAGTGTTTTACCGCTAGCGGTAATCTTGTGTTGAATGGATTCGGCTACAGGATTCATTTAGTGGTTCAAAAATAACGGAAAGTTTATGGCAAAAAAAAACACGCCCTGAGGCATGTTTTTTAAACGATAACAATGTTGTAATTATATAACTTTTACGTTAATTGCGCTTAAGCCTCTAGGGCCGTTTTGCGTTTCAAATGTAACCTTGTCGTTTTCGCGGATTTCGCTTTGTAAACCTGATACGTGAACAAAAATGTCTTGTCCGTTTCCGTTACTTGGAGAGATAAATCCAAAGCCTTTCGTTTCGTTGAAAAACTTTACTGTGCCTTCTTGCATTGTAATTGTATTTAATAAATGAGGTTGCAAGATAGGTATATATTATTGATATGCAATCTTTTTATTTCAACTTTAAAACAAAGTGAGGCTTTACAGGCTTTAACAAGGTAAAATAAATTTATCATGAATAGAAATAACGACATATTATCATTACGCCCACCCATTTTAGTTGACCAAGAACGTAATCCTTTGTTGATAGAAGAGTTTCAAAACATGGTTTTGAGGCCAATTCTTAAATTTCAACACGATTTGTTGCTTTCCTATTTTAAACAGCATATAGCTTATAAACACATGCCAATAAATGAGCAGGAGCGGAGTGCTTACTTACAAAACTGCTTTAGCAAGGATGTTAACCTTCGTTATTTTTATATTGGTTTAATTGCTGCACTTTTTACAACCGAAGAAATTCTTTTTTACAAGGAAAACTCTTCTGAAATCAACAAAAGAATACTGCAAATGCTTATTCAGCGCATAATTAGTGCCCTGTAATAATACGATTAATTGATGTTCTTTCTTCGCTTATTATAAGTTTGAGGTTAAGTGGGGGCTTACAGACAATAAAAATAACAAGATAAGTATAACTATAATGCCATAATTAATCTGGAAATATGCATTACATTATTAATGCTTAAGGTGATGTTTATATAGCGGAATTTAATTCAATAAAAACCGTGGTGCCTTTTTCCTCATCGCTTTCTAACCAAATTGATCCTTGATGTAACTTTACAATTTGTTTTGCTATACTCATACCTAAACCAAACGACTTTTCCCCTGCTGTTCCTTTTCTGCCCGCTTTGGTAAATTTGTCGAAGATTATTCCCTGCATCTTTTGTGGTATACCAATACCTTGGTCTTGAACTTTTATTAACACACGACTATTTATGTATTGCGTGGTAATATTAATTTTATTGCCGTTGTGACTAAATTTAACTGCATTGCTAATTAGGTTTGAAATGACGCGTTTAAATTTATCATGATGGATATGGACAAAAATGTCGTCTCTATTGGTATCTAAATGTACCGTAATGTTTTTGTTGATGGCATTGTGGTTTTCATCAATTAAAACATCTTGTATAAAAGCATTTAGCTCAGTGGTTTCTGTTTCTAATTTAAAGTTATCGTTACCTAATTCGGTAATATCTAGTATATCTATTATAATACTTAATGCATTGTTACAAGAACGGGTAATTAAATTAATATATTGGTTAGACTCAAGCGGTGAAACCATTAATAAATCACTTAGTCCTAAAATAGCTGTTATCGGATTGCGTAAGTCATGCGCCACATTACCTAAAATACTATCCTTTGTATTATTAAGCTGCTGCAACTTCACATTTATACGTTTCAACTCCGTTATATTTCGGGTAATTACAATGATGTTTTTTACTTTATCACTTTCAAATATTGGGTAAGTTTCTACCAGATAAAACTCATTTCCATACTCATATTCTAAACTTTCCGTGTTGCCATTTCTTGTACTTTTGTAAATAGGAATAAGGATCTCCAATTCCAATTGCTTGCTAATGTCAATTAGGTTTTTACCAATTAAGTAATTGGCATCAATACCCTGTTTTTTCATCTCACCGCCTCCGGCTATGGCAATTGTAAAGTCGGTGTCACAAAACAACACATCGGTATTGGGAAGATTTGCAGCCAATAACCTAAAGGCTTGTAAATTAATTTCGTTGTTCTTTTCTTGTGTAACATCAATTACCTTAATCATAATACCCTCTACTAATTTATTATAAAGCATGGGAGTAATAGTAACCTTGTGATGTAACGTTAGTTCTTGCTTGTTTCGGGCGCTTAATACTTCTTCATAGTACTCGCCTGTTAGTGCATTATTTAGCCTAGGTAGCCATTCATTACTATATACTTCAGCGGTTTTATCGTATATGGTTTCGTTAAATTGAGGATTAAAACCGTGCACCAACTTTATCATTTCACCAAAATGCTGGTTAAAGTATACAGCTTTTAACGATGTGTCTAAAACACACACCATTTCATCCATAGAGTCTATTATAGATTTAAGTAAATTATCCTGATTTAGGGTTAAGGGCATTAAGCTTAATTTTTATTGTATTGATATTAAAGATAAAGGCCTTTATCGCATTACTAAAAAGGGTCAACATCGGCAAAAATTATACTCGATTTAAACTCTTTATCGTTTACAACCTGTAGCATACAAGCAAATATATACTGTTTTACTTGCCCTAAGTGTGGAGAGGCTTTGTCTATTTTAACTAAAATCTCCTTAATAAACAAATTTCTAGCTCTACCAATATAAGGACTTTCTGGCCCAATAACATTAGTGCCTAAACGTTTAAAAAGCATTTTTTGTAAACTAAATGCGGCTTTTTCGCAGGTGCTGTAATCTCGGTGTTTTATAATTAGTTTAATTAATCTCGTGTGGGGCGGATAACCAAACTTTTCGCGGTCTAAAATTTCGCTGGCATATAAGTTTTGGTAACGTTGGGCTAAAACCTCTTGCAAAACATGGTGGTTTGGTGTGTTTGATTGTATGATTACTTTACCTTGTTGTGCTTTGCGCCCTGCTCGGCCACCCACTTGAGTTAACAGTTGATATGCCCTTTCGTGTGCTCTAAAATCTGGGAAATAAAGTAATTGGTCTGCGTTTATTACCCCCACCAAACTCACATTTCCAAAATCAAGTCCTTTACTAATCATTTGCGTACCAATTAAAATATCAGCTTCATGTTGTTCAAAGCTTCTGATAATTTGTTCGTGGCCGTTTTTAGTTCTACTGGCTTCTAAATCAAGCCTCAATACCCTTGCTTTGGGGAATTGTATCTTAATTTCATCTTCTATTTTTTCTGTTCCAAAACCTTTAAGGGTTACTTGATGCGAACCACACGCAATACAATTAGTTGGGGGTTTAGTTGTATACCCACAGTAATGACATTTCATGCTATCATTATATTTGTGATAGGTTAAGTTGATATCACAATTTATACAACGTGGTATCCAATTACAGGTGTTACACTCTATAATTGGGGCATAACCTCTTCTGTTTTGAAACAAAATTATTTGTTCGTTGGCATTTAAAGCATGTTCAATTGCATGATAAAGTACGTTGGTTAAATAACCATGCATACTTTTGGTGCGGGTATCTTCACTTATGTTACCAATAATCATTTCGGGCAAAAGCACCGAACCAAAACGATTTTTTAATTCAACTAAACCAAATTTACCCATGCGTGCATTGTGGTAACTTTCAAAACTTGGTGTAGCAGAACCTAAAAGTGTTTTTGCTTGCCATGTATGTGCTAAAAAAATGGCGGCATCGCGTGCATGGTATCTTGGTGCAGGGTCTTGTTGTTTGTATGATGTTTCATGTTCTTCATCAACAATAATTAAACCGAGCTCTTTAAATGGTAAGAAAATAGACGAACGAGCGCCAATAAGCACAAGTGGTGTTCCCGAATTTACTTTTTGCCAAATTTCTACACGTTCATTTTGACTAAATTTAGAGTGAAATGAAATGGCTTTATCTCCAAAGTACTTTCTTATACGCTGCACAATTTGCGATGTAAGTGCAATTTCGGGCAAAAGAAACAATACCTGTTTGCCTTTATCCAATTGCTCTTCAATTAACTTAACATAAACGTGTGTTTTACCGCTAGAAGTTATTCCATGTAGAAGCACCACATCTTTTTCGGCAAAATTTTGGGTAATTAAATCGTATGCTTGATTTTGTTCAGGATTTAAAGTAAAAGTATCTACAATTTCGTTTGGTATGATAAGCCTATCAATAGCATGTTTATACTCTAGTAAAATTTGCTTTTTAACCAATGTTTTAAGCGCACTTTCACTAAAATCACCAAATTCAATTAACTGCTTTTTGCTAACTTGTTCGGTTTGATGTTTTAAATGAACAAGTGCCATTAATACATCAAGCTGCTTTGGAGTTTTTTCTAATTTTGCAAATAACTCACTTAGCGCCTTTTCATTATCTAAACCATCGGCAAGTTTAATGCATGTGATGGTTTTGGGCTTATATTTTTCTTTAATATCTTCTGTGTAAACAATAACCCCCTTAGTGTATAACCCTTTTAGCACACCAAATACATTTTTAACATCCAGTATTGCACTAATCTCACTAATGCTTAAATATGGTGCAACGGTTAATGCTTCGGTAATCAAAAACTCTTTATCGGTAAGTGCAATACTTTCTAATTCTGCATCAGGATTAAGCATTACAAGTGTTTCGCTTTCTAACTTAAAAGGAGCGGGTAGGGCTGCATTCATTACATCACCAAGCGTGCATAAGTAATAACTACTAATCCAATTCCAAAACCTAAATTGTTGTTCATTAACTATTGGGGAGTCGTCTAAAATGGCATGTATGTATTTAGCCTCGTATTCTTGTGGTGGTGTGTGCGTAATTTGATAAACAATAGCACTGTAAAATTTCTTTTTCCCAAACTGCACGATTACCCTTTTACCTATTGCTATATCATCAACCATATCGCTTGGAACCCTATAAGTGTATAACTTATGAAGTGGCAACGGAAGTATAATTACGGTAAATGTGGCTAGTTGATCAGTCAATGCAAGTGGAATTGAATATAAATGATTATTTTATTTTATAAAGTTCTAATAACTTATTTGCTTTCACATAATAAGGCTTTTCACCAGGAGATGTTATTTTTTTAAGCGTAAATAAAGTTAGTATTTTACCACGCCATTGCCATGTACAATATTCAAGACCCTTATCTCCGCTCATAACTACCAAATCTCCATTGTAAAAGGTTCTACAATCACCACCAATACATGTTTCATAGTAGGTGTAATCATTTAATCCAGTTATGTTTCCGTTGGTATAAAACTGTACTGGAATGTTATTATTGGCTTGTTTGTAAATCCCTCCAAATATGATTGAGTTTACTACCCGTTGGGTTGATACGGGCGGGAAATCAACATTGGAATTTTCAATTAAACGGTCATCAGGTTTTACAAACACATACTGTTCACTATCTATTTTGTAGCTAAGGTAATAGGCTTGTTCGTTTATATAAATGCTTAAAGGTTTGTTGTTGATGTATTTTTCAATAACAATTTGGTTTGATGTTTTGTGGTAAAAAGGAAATGTATGACTTTCGGTGTTGTTATAAAGAAATGTGATAGAATCGAGGTGACGTTTTAAAATAATTTCTTGCATCTCTATAGGGCCTGCCTTTTGCACAGAGCGGTATTTTTGCAAGGTATCTAGGTAGTTAATTAATACCCAATTCCCTTCAAAAAAACTGTAACGGTATTTATCGTACGAGCAAGCGCACAACATCAACAACAATAAAACGAAGAGGGGCATTTTATTCACGGTGCTAAAATAGATAAAATTAAACTCATTGCCTACTAATTGGCATAAATCAAAACAGATGATTGATGTTATAAATTAAATAAAAATGTACTTTGCAGTATGATTAAAGTACTATTTGTTTGTTTAGGTAATATCTGCAGATCACCGCTTGCCGAAGGCGTTTTTCGTCAAAAAACAATTGAGCAAGATGTTAGTCATTTATTCCATGTAGACTCTGCAGGAACGGCTTCATACCACATTGGTGCATTACCGGATGAAAGAAGTAGAGCGGTTGTGTTAAAAAGAGGATTTGAGTTAACACACAAAGCACGAGCTTTCAGTACAAATGATTTCAGTGAGTTTAATTACATCATAGCCATGGATAAAAACAACCTGAATAACATTAAGCGATTAATGCCCGATGATACCGATAGTAAAGTGATACTTATGCGTCATTTTGATCTGTTGGCAAAAGATGGTGAAGTACCTGATCCTTATTACGGAGACATGAAAGATTTTGAACATGTGTACGATATTTTAAATAGAAGTTGTGATGTGATGCTTGGTTATTTAATGGATGAACTAAGCGCTTCTGGAAAATAAATTCAGTACACTTTACTTTTACTCATTAGTAAATGCTGTTTTGTAGTTGCTTTCCTTGATTTAATTTATTGAAAAAAATTACCTTTTAAATATTTCTATGAAACGGTATCATTAGTTATACCCTAATATTTAGCTACCCATTCTCACCATATTCATTAATCATTTGTTTCGTCACTAATATCTTTTTTCCGACAATTAACAATTGCAGGTGTAAAACAATGCTTTAACACATACATTGGCTTAACACGAATCACGTTACTTCGTGAGTTGTAAAAATATTCATTAACATGAGTTCATTTAAAGTAAACGGTGGTAATAAATTAAAAGGCGAAATCATTCCGCAAGGAGCTAAAAATGAGGCCTTACAAATTGTATCAGCAGTGCTATTAACAGCCGAAAAGGTTACCATACAAAATATACCACAAATACGTGATGTATTAAAACTGATAGAGCTTTTGGGCGAATTAGGGGTTAAAATAGAAAAACTATCAGACGATACTTACACCTTTGAAGCTAAAGATGTAAACCTTGAATATTTACGTAGTGAGGATTTTAAGCAAAAAGGTGCCGCATTAAGAGGTTCAATTATGATTATTGGCCCTATGCTAGCGCGTTTCGGCATGGCATACATTCCAGAACCGGGTGGAGATAAAATTGGCCGCAGGCCAGTTGATACCCATTTACGTGGTTTTGAAAGTTTAGGTGCAACATTTGAACATTTGCGTGAAGAGCGTTTTTATAAAATAAATGGCAAAAACCTTAAAGGTACTTATATCATGCTTGATGAAGCATCGGTTACTGGTACGGCTAACATAGCTATGGCCGCTGCTTTGGCAAAAGGTACTACCCAAATTTACAATGCAGCCTGCGAACCTTATTTGCAGCAATTATGCAAAATGATTAACAGCATGGGTGGTAAAATTAGTGGCATTGGCTCTAATTTATTAACCATTGAGGGTGTTGATTCTTTAGGTGGTTGCACACATCGTATGCTACCTGATATGATTGAAATAGGTTCATTTATTGGTTTAGCTGCAGCTACACATTCAGAAATATTAATCAAGGATTGCTCGATAGCTAACTTGGGTATAATTCCCAATGTGTTTCGTAAAATGGGTATCGAGTTGGAGTTTAGAGGCGATGATATTTTTGTACCATCTCAAGAAAGTTATAAAATACAATCGCTAATAGATGGTAGTATTTTAACCATTAAAGATGGCATATGGCCAGCATTTACACCCGATTTAATTTCTATTGCATTGGTAACCGCAACACAGGCTAAAGGCAGTGTGCTCATACATCAATGGATGTTTGAAAGCCGCTTGTTCTTTGTTGATAACCTAATTGATATGGGTGCTAAGATTATTTTGTGCGATCCGCATAGGGCAGTGGTTATTGGTAGCAACCGCGAAACAAAATTGCGTGGCATTACCATGAGCTCACCAGATATCAGGGCAGGTGTATCTATGTTAATAGCTGCTTTGGCTGCTAATGGCACAAGTACCATCAACAATATTGAGCAAATAGATCGCGGATATCAATTTATTGATAAACGTTTAAATGCAATTGGTGCAGATATTACACGAATTGATTAATGCCGCTTAATTTTTAAAATCAGCTCGTTTAGTAAGATGTTAATTTTGCTTTGCGGTAATTATTATTAGCATTAATCATGATAACTTATTATAAATAATAAC
>CALPIR020000045.1 GCA_943323675.2 Chitinophaga pinensis
ATATAGTATATCTTACCCGAACTCTTACGTTGTTCTTCCATGTGTGCAAAAATAACAGAATTTATTAAAAACGATACCTCATTATCAACGTGTGTATGTGGTATAATTTTATACTTTTGCTAAGTTAATCTTAATTATCACATCATTGGAAATAACAACAACGCCATTGGCAGGTTTATTGGTAATTAAACCAAAAGTATTTTACGATTCGCGGGGCTATTTTTTCGAACCCTATAATAAGCAGCGATATTTCGATATAGGTATTACTCATGAGTTTGTGCAAGACAATCAATCCTTATCGCAATTTGGTGCCGTTAGGGGTTTACATTTTCAGTCCCCACCATTTGAACAAGGAAAATTAGTTCGTGTAATAAAGGGGGCTGTATTAGATGTGGTGGTGGATATCAGAAAAAACGCTGCAACATATGGTCAACATTACGAAATTGAATTAAATGAAGAGAATATGATTCAGTTTTGGATACCTCCTGGATTTGCGCACGGCTTTGCCACATTAAGAGATAATACCATTTTTGAGTATAAGTGTACCAACATATATAATAAAGAAAGTGAAGGCGGTATTTTTTGGAATGATTCAACTCTAAATATAAATTGGCAAACTGAATCACCTATTGTTTCTGAGAAAGACCAAATTTTGCCATTGTTCAAAGATTTTGTTTCACCCTTTTAACTGTTTATAAATAGATGGAAATAGATGAAGAAACCTTGAGTTTATTAAATCAACTCAGGCAAAAATATACCAAATCGGGGCAAGATATTAAAGCCTACTTAGAAGGTTTGTTACATGCCAATTATCTTAATTATTGGGATTATGTAGAGGTTGACACCCTACTTACACTCCAAAAACCCAGAACACCGATAAAGGATGAAGTCATTTTTATCATTTATCATCAAATTACTGAATTGTACTTTAGACTTACGTTGCACGAGATGGAGCAAATTGCAGATCAATCAGAAAACATAGACCCTGATTTTTTTGCATCACGTGTTAAACGCATCAACTCCTATTTCCGAAACCTAACTCACTCGTTTGAAATTATGGTTGATGGAATGGACCATAAACAATTCTTGCAATATAGAATGAGTTTATTACCTGCTAGCGGTTTTCAAAGTGCACAGTATCGTATGATAGAAATTTGCGCAACTGATTTGATTTATTTAGTTGATAAAGATTATCGCAATAAAGTCACTTTCAACGCATCAATATACGAACAATTTGAACACATCTATTGGAAAGCAGGTGCAACAGAATTGGCAACAGGTAAAAAAACATTAACACTTACCCAATTTGAAGAAAAATACAGCAACACGTTAATTGATTTGGCCAAAAATTACGCAACAAAGAATCTTTGGACAACATACAAACAAATGCCAGCAGAGGCACAAAATCATGCAGATTTAATACAGCAATTAAGACAGTTTGATTTAAATGTAAATGTAAATTGGCCATTACAACATTATAAATCTGCAGTAAGGTATTTACACAAAAACCCTGAAGATATTGCTGCTACAGGTGGAACCAATTGGCAAAAATATCTTCCTCCGCGTTTCCAAAAACGTATTTTTTACCCTGAATTATGGAGTGAAAATGAAATGGATGAATGGGGTAAACAAGGAATCATTGACTTGCTAACCAAAAAATAAATTATAGAAATAATTCCGCCAGAGGTAAGTCCTCTGGCGTTGTTATTTTAATATTGGTGTATTCTCCTTTTACAAGGTGTATGTTGTTTCCTGCCGATTCAAATACTGAAGCATCATCAGTAAATGTATCTTGATAATTGGCTTGCCCATATACCTTTTTTATCAAGGCCAAATTAAATGTTTGCGGGGTTTGAATTAAATAGTATTTGCTTCTATCTACTGCTATAGTTTTTTCTTCATCAACCATCCTGATGCTATCTTTTGAAGGAACAGCGACAACCGCGTTACCGTACTTTTCGGCTGCATCAAAACTATTGGTAATTATTTGTTCAGATATGCATGGCCTAACACCGTCATGAATTGCCACCAAACCTTCTTTAGGTAAAGGACTTAAACCATTTAATACGGAGAAAAAACGTTCACTTCCACCCTTTACAACAGTATGAGGTAATAAAAAATTGTACTGTTTGCACAACTCACCCCAATAACTAATTTGGGTATCGGGTAAAACCAGAATAATTTGTTTGCAGTTCGAAAACTTCTGAAGTGTATGCATCAACACCGGCTTGCCTTTAAGCAATAAAAATTGTTTAGGGATATCGGTTTCCATGCGTAAACCATTACCTCCCGCAACAACAACAGCATACTTATCCATTTTAATGATCGGCTGTTTTACTTTTACTGAATTTACTTTTTAATTTAACCGCTGGAACCCAAATTTTAGATAAAATATATTTTATAGGGTTGCTTTTTTCAACATGCCAAACTGTGGTACGCGAATCTTCCATAGGTTTATCATGCAAGGTATAAGCATAAGCAGCTATACTGGTGCGGTATTTACCCTCAGGGAAACGAATAGCATCATAACCATGAAGGGTGTAACCACGACAAAGCATAATAGCTAAGCGGTTAAACGGCACATCAACTTCAGTTTTAATACCCGTATCGGCATGCTCCAGTTTTAATTCTCCACCATGCTCTTTTGCCCAATCTTTATTGATGTACAACAACAAATTTAAATTCCTAAACCACTTATCGTTTAATGGATGGTAATTAAAATCAGCATGCATATCTAAAAAGCTGCCCGTTTTACCTTGATGTATTCCACCACCATAAAAAGCATTGTCAACAAATACATCCTCATTACTCACATACTTCAACCATTTTTGAAAACGCTCTGAGATGAAATCTTGGTACAACTCTTCAAACAAACCACCTAATTCTCTAAATTTAGATTTCTCAAATTTATTTTTACCAAAAACATAATCGGCACTAGGCGTTTCTATATCAGGTATCAAGCTGTATAATTCTGCTAATTTAACTTCATCACAAACACCATCAACAGCTAAATGCGGAAATGGCTTCGCGTTTAAAAAATCATTCCTAAACTTATCTTGATTGGCCTCTATATAATCAAATCTAATCATTGCTTTAAAAGTAATAGTATGAAACAAATATGCGCATTAGCATTGATAGTTTGAATGATAATTATCAAATATTACTGAATATATTGCAATATTACTTTAAGCATCCAAAGAGAACTTTAAAGTATAAGTATCTGTTTAGGATAATTTTACGTTAAACCATTTTATAATTTAATTGTTCATTTATAGGTGAAACCTTTGTTACAAGTACTATTAAGCCTGTTTTTAATAACACAGTGTATTAATTTAACTGCGCAAACCGTCAGCGGTTTTGTAAAAGATTCTGCCTCAGGAGAAGGCTTGGCAGGTGCTATTATAAAAACGATTGATGGTAAAAAAGGAACAGCTACTGATACTAGAGGGTTTTATAAATTAGAGCTTAACCAAGGACAGCAAACTTTACAAATTTCATACTTGGGTTATGTAACCCAACAAATAACCATCACGTTGTATGGCAAAAACATTAAAATAAATTTTTTATTAGGTACTAATGCCATATCAACCAAAGAGGCTGTAATTACTGGACAAAGAAACAATAAAAATGTAACCAGCACAGAAATGAGCCGGGTTGAACTGAGTGGCGAACAAGTGAAAACATTACCAGTAATTTTTGGCGAGCCTGATGTTTTAAAGGCAATTACTTTATTACCTGGTATTAAAAGTGGCGGTGAAGGTGGCACTGGATTTTATGTGCGAGGTGGTGGACCTGATCAGAATTTAATTTTAATGGATGATGCTGTAATTTATAATGCATCACACTTATTAGGCTTCCTTTCAGTTTTTAATACAGATGCAGTAAGAAATATAGAAGTTATTAAAGGCGGAATGCCCGCAAATTATGGTGGACGACTATCATCAATACTCAATGTTAATTTACGCGAGGGGGATGAACAACGGTACAAGGTAAATGGCGGTATTGGGTTGATATCATCCAGAATAATGGCTGAAGGACCAATAAAGAAAGGTAAAAGTGGGTTTATGGTAGCTGCCAGAAGAACATATATTGATGCCGTGGTTAAACCCTTTTTAACCGAAGAGCAAAAATCAAATGGATATTATTTTTACGACTTTAATGCCAAAGCGCACATTAACTTAAACGAAAAAAACAAACTCTCTTTCTCGGGGTATTATGGTAGAGATATTTTTAATTTCAAAAGCCCCACAAATCAATTGGTAAAATTCCAAATTGGTTGGGGTAATGCAGCAGCCAGTCTAAAATGGTTTCACAGCTTTAATAAAAACTTATACTCCAATACCATTTTTATTTATAACCGATACGATTTAAATAATAAGTTTGAGTTTGGCGAAAATGGATTTCAACTTTCTTCAGGTGTAGAGGATGTAAATATTAAACAAGACTTTTACTATACACCAAACAAAAAACACAGCATAAAATTTGGCGGGCAATACATATACCACACCTTTAAACCTGGTATTGCCACAGGGCAGGTAGGCACCATTACCATTAACGAGACTATAAATAAACAGTATGCACACGAATGGGCGCTTTATGCCATGGATGAGTTTAAATTGGGCAATAGATTTACCTTTAATGCAGGAATAAGGGCTGTTTTCTTTACACAAGTGGGTCCATATACAGAGCGGATTTTCGATTCGGAGGGAATAGAAATAGGACAAGGTAAAACCTACAATAAAGGCGATGTAATAGTCACTTATCCAGGACTTGAACCTCGTTTAGCAGGTACTTATTTAATAAACTCAAATACTTCTGTTAAAGCCTCTTTCACCAGAACATACCAATTTTTACATTTAGCAACTACAAGTGGAGCGCAGTTTCCAGCCGATTTATGGGTGCCTTCATCTAAGTTAGTTAAACCACAATTAGCATATCAATATGCATTAGGAGTATTTAAAAACTTTAACGAAAATCTATACGAGACATCTATCGAGGCATACTATAAACCTATGTATAACCAAATTGAATTTAAGCCAGGAGCCAATTTATTTTTCAATCAAAACCTTGAAAACGAGATGATTTTTGGCGAAGGTCTATCATATGGTGTTGAACTTTTTGCTAAGAAAAAATTTGGTAAACTAACTGGGTGGGTGGGTTACACCTGGAGCAAAAGCACAAGACAATTTGATGAAATAAACCAAGGTAAACCTTATTTTTTCAGATACGACCGCACACATGATATTAGCCTTGTAGCCTCTTACCAATTTAATAAAAAATGGAGCGGTACATTGGTTTTTGTATATGGAACAGGTAATGCAACAACACTTCCAACATCTCGATTTGCTTACAGCCCAGGATATGATTTAATTGATAACGAGCCCAAATACAGCTTTATAGATGTATATGATAAAATTAATGATTTCCGACTACCTGCATACCACCGCATGGATATTTCATTTACTTATTTGCAGAAACAAACAGATAAATTTGAATCATCTTGGAACTTTAGTATTTACAATTTATACAATAGGGCTAATCCATACTTTATTTATTTTGTACCCGATTTGGAAGAGCTCCGAATTAAGGCTTATATGGTTTACCTTTTCCCGATTCTTCCCTCTGTTGCATGGAACTTTAAATTTTAAGGCATGAAAAAACTATTAAATCATATGTTGTTAGTTTTAGGCATGATACTAATAACTGCATGCGAAAAAGAAATCACGGTTGATTTACCTCCCGGCAAAGCTAGCCTAGTGGTTGAAGCCAGCATTAATCAGCAGTTTCCAAATTTAAATTACGTTTACATAAGCAGAACCATAGATTATTTTAATCCTGATTTATCCCTGAATGGAGTAAGAAACGCATTGGTGTATATTACCCCAGGAACTGTTGTAGGTAATGATACCATATGGAATGAAAGTGCACGAATTCAAATGATAGACATTAACACCATACCCGGCATTGATCTGTTACTGCCTGGATTCAGTGGAATATACTTCAGCAATACCATTAGCCCGCAAATTGGAGTTCCATACAAACTTGAAATTACTGCTGAAAACGAACGTGTAATAGGCTACACTACAATTCCGAAAGTAGTAGAAATAGATACCGTTTTTTGGAAACAAGAATTTGATGAAACGAATAGCGATACCAACATGTTTGTTACATTCAAATTTACCGATGGACCAGAACAAAACAATTATCGCTTAGCAGTACAAAATGGTTTTAATCCATATTTATTGGGCTGGGGATCGGCCTCACAAATAAGAACTTTTGACGATGGTTTTTTAAATGATGGCGTTCGACCCTACAGCTTTTTTCGTCCGTTTAATTTTGGCGATACCCTGAGTTTATACCTAACGTCTGTTGGACGAAAAGAGTATTTGTTTTGGGAGTCATATGCAAGAGCAGCCAACAATGGTGGACCATTTGCTACACCCATAACAGTAAAATCAAACATTCAAGGCGCTATAGGATCTTTTACAGGTTATGGTGTAAGTTTTAGAAGTGTGATTATTAGGTAACATCAATTGTTTTTTAATGCTGCATTAAAAATGCGTTCATTCTCCTTCACAGATTTTTCCAAATCTACTATTGGATGCCAATAATCGCGGGTTAATTCAAAATCAACATCAAGCAGTTCATTAGATTGAAGTGCGTAAGGTTGATGCACCCTTACACCGCTAATTTTTGCTAAACCGGGTAACCAATAACGCACATAATCACCATTACTATCATACTGAGTAGCCTGTTTAATAATATTAAAGTAGCGAAAACCACGGGCATCATTGCCTATTCCTGCTGCATAATTCCAATTGCCATAATTACTGTAAACATCATAATCAATCAATTGACTTTGAAACCAGTATGCCCCTAGCTGCCAGTTTATACCTAAGTTTTTGGTTAAAAAACTTGCTACATTTTGTCGGCCTCTATTGCTCATGTAACCTGTTAAAAGTAACTCTTGCATGTTGGCATCAACCAACGGGAAACCCGTTTTTCCGATACGCCAAAGTTCAAACAAGTCATGATTTTTTTTCCATTTAACGTTTAAATCTTGGATCCCACCTGGTTTAAACATAGCGTTGCCGTGTTTTAACATAATAAACCTGAAATAATCACGCCACATCAATTCGAAAATTAACCAATAGGTGCTGTCATTTTTAATCTGGGTATTTTCATAACGGCTTACTTCTTCGTATATTTTTCGAGGACTTAAACATCCCATAGCTAACCAAGCCGAGAACTTTGTACTGTAATTTGCACCCAACATTTCGTTACGGGTTTCTTTATAATTTTTCAGTAAATTTTTTGTCCATAAATAATCCTTAAGCCTTTCCAATCCTTCGTTTTCACCACCTTTAAAGTCCAATACGGATCTTTTATCAACTGCAATTTCTGATAAGCCCAATTGTTCTAAGCAAGGTAATTGAGTGAATGGTATAGGAGTTATAGGGCTTATACTTTGTGGCGCATCAATACAAGCTCTTATGGTTGATTCACGCTCAATACTTTTTCTAAAATCAGTAAACAACTCAGGTATACGTTTTACTGGAAAAGGTAAATCTTCTAAGTGAAATAAGGTATGTCCCCAAAAACCAGATAAGATAACCTTATGTTTAAACAACATATTTTCCAATTCATCCTCAACATGTCTTTCTTCAGGTGCCACTTCCCTATGGTAGTATATTTCATTAATTGATAAATCAACACACAACTGCGGTATGATATCTTCAGGCTTACCAACATAAACAAGTAAATCAGATCCGAGTTGTTGTAATTTATTTTTCAGTTCTGCAACACAATCTATAATGAATTTGGCCCTTAAACTACCCGTTTTAGGAAATCCTGCGGGCAATAACACATAATCTCGCGGATCAAAGCAATAAACCCCTAAAACGTTATCTGAAATATTAATCGCCTTACTCAGTGGCTCATGATCATGAATTCTTAGGTCGTTTCTAAACCAAACAAGTGCATTTTGCATATTAATACAACCAATAAAAGTAAAGTTGGTTTTAGCGAAAAAGAATTTTACAAAGAAAAACATATTGATTACAGTGTATAGAATACAGAACTTGGAGCTAAAACGGTTTATATTTATTGTATTAAAGCTTATGTTATCAAATAGTAAATAGTTCAGGATGATTACCTTTGCGGGGCATGATTGTAAAAGACTACCCAGAATTAAAAGCGAATATTTTATATAGAAATAAACACCTTTCTACCATATTACCTGCATTATTTCGAAAGCATAATACAGCATACACTCGCAAGCGAATAACAACACCAGATAATGATTTTTTTTATGTAGATTGTTTGTTACGCAATAACAAAAAATCAGTGGTAATGCTTCACGGACTTGAGGGTAGCAGCGAATCACAATACATAAAAGGATTTGCAAATTTATTTAGTGCTAATGGCTACGATGTTCATGCAATTAACTTTAGAAGTTGTGGTGGAGAGATGAATTTGTTACCCTATTCATACCATAGTGGTTTTACCTCTGACTTGTCTAACTACCTTAAAAGTATTTCAAATAAATACGATTCTGTTTTTTTAATGGGATTTAGTTTAGGAGGTAATGTTTTACTAAACTATTTATCAAACAGCAGTGAGGTACCTGTGCAAGTTTCGGCAGCTGCTGCAATATCAGTTCCTATTGATTTGAGAGGTTCGGCAATGGAACTAGACAATGGAATAAACAGGATTTACATGCAACGTTTTTTAAATAGCATGTTTAAAAAAATGTTGGTGAAAAATAAACTGTTTCCCAAAGAAGTTGATATTAAAGGAATTCACAAGATTAAGAATTTTAAAGATTTTGATGATGTTTATACCGCACCACTAAATGGGTTTAAAGACGCTGAAGAATACTGGAATAAATGCAGTAGTAAAGGCATGCTAAACACCATTAATACTCCAACTTTACTAATCAATGCTCAAAACGATCCATTTTTAAGTGCCAGCTGTTTCCCTTATGATGAGGTGGTTGACCATCCATTTGTGCACGCCATATTTTCGCCTTTAGGAGGCCATGTGGGCTTTATGCTAAATAACAAACAAAGTTGGTTAGAACCTGTTGTTCTTAGTTTTTTTGAAGATTAAATAAAGCACAAATAACTAATCAGGTATGATTAACATTTACGGCATCAAAAACTGCGATACCATGAAAAAAGCATTTACTTGGCTCGATGAGCATGGTATCTCTTACACTTTTCACGATTACAAAAAGCTAGGTATAACCACCGACAAATTAACTGCTTGGCTGCAGGATGTTAATGTATCCCAACTGATAAACACCAAAGGTACAACGTTTAAAAAAATAACACCCCAACAGCAGGAAAGTATTCACGATAATGCACAAGCTATTGATTTAATGATTAATCAACCATCAATGATCAAACGCCCGCTTGTGGAAGTAAACAATAAAATATTACTGGGATTTAAACCAACCGATTGGGAGATGGTTTTCTAGTTAGTTGGCAATAATTCTATATCCTTTGCACTTTTCGCAATGCAATTAAACAATACGATCTTAAAAATGTAAAGACAATAAAAAGACGCACCAAATTGATGCGTCTTTTTTGATTTAAAAGTTTCGGTAATCATCCACATATAATCTGAAACATATACATCAGATCTAATAGAGAATATTCGACAAGGAATTTATGCTTTACATATTTCTTCTATATTGCCCTCCTACTTCAAATAATGCAGCAGTTATTTGCCCTAACGAACAATACTTAACAGCTTCCATCATTTCGGCAAAGATATTTTGGTTTTTAATGGCCACTTCTTGCAAACGTTTTAGCATTTCTGCACCTTTTGCTTCATTGCCTTTTTTCAATTCATTCAACATCGTTATTTGATATTCTTTTTCTTCTGTTGTTGAACGAATTACTTCTTTAGGTAAAACAGTTGGTGAGCCCTTACTAGACAAGAATGTATTCACCCCGATTATTGGGAATTCGCCAGTATGTTTCAACATCTCGTAATACATACTTTCTTCTTGTATCTTATTGCGTTGGTACATGGTTTCCATTGCACCCAATACACCACCACGTTCAGAAATTTTATCAAACTCTAACAACACAGCTTCTTCAACCAAATTGGTTAAGTCATCAATAATAAATGAGCCCTGTAGCGGATTTTCATTTTTAGCCAAGCCCAATTCACGGTTAATAATTAATTGTATGGCCATAGCACGTCTCACCGATTCTTCTGTAGGGGTAGTAATGGCTTCATCATAAGCATTGGTATGTAACGAATTACAGTTATCATAAATAGCATACAAGGCTTGCAACGTAGTCCGTATGTCGTTAAAATCAATTTCTTGGGCATGTAACGAACGACCCGAAGTTTGTATGTGGTATTTTAGCATTTGGCTACGCTCATTACCACCATATTTTAACTTCATGGCTTTAGCCCAAATTCTACGTGCAACACGACCAATTACAGCGTACTCTGGATCAATACCATTAGAGAAGAAGAACGATAGATTAGGCGCGAAATCATCAATGTTCATTCCACGGCTTAAGTAATACTCTACAAAAGTAAAGCCATTAGAAAGTGTTAAAGCCAATTGTGTTATTGGATTTGCCCCAGCCTCGGCAATGTGGTAACCACTAATAGAAACAGAATAGAAATTACGTACCGCATTATCAATAAAATATTGCTGTACATCTCCCATCACACGTAAGGAGAATTCTGTAGAGAAAATACACGTATTTTGTGCTTGGTCTTCTTTTAAAATATCAGCCTGTACCGTTCCACGAACTTGCTTTAAGGTATCAACTTTAATTTTATTGTATACCTCAGCAGGTAAAACCATATCACCTGTAACACCCAATAACATTAAACCTAAACCATCGTTACCTTCTGGTAAATCGGCAGCATTGTAAGTTGGCCGAGTAGTACCTTTGGCTTTAAAAATAGACTCAATTTTTTGGTCTATTTCTTTTTCTAGTCCGTTTGCTTTAATATAAATTTCACATTGTTGGTCTATAGCCGCATTCATGAAAAATGCACAAATAATTGCTGCAGGACCATTAATGGTCATTGACACAGATGTTTTAGGATCAGCTAAATTAAAGCCCGAATAAAGTTTCTTAGCTGCATCTAAACTCCAAACACTTACACCCGAATTACCAATTTTACCATAAATATCTGGTCGGTGATCAGGGTCGTTTCCATATAACGTTACCGAATCGAAAGCGGTACTTAAACGTTTAGCTGGCATACCTTGCGATACGTAATGAAAACGTTTGTTGGTTCGCTCAGGACCACCTTCTCCTGCAAACATACGTGTTGGATCTTCCCCTTCGCGCTTAAAAGGATAGATACCAGAAGTGTATGGGAAATCTCCTGGAAAGTTTTCTTGCAATGCCCAACGCAAAACATCACCCCAACCTTTATACTTAGGTACAGAAACTTTAGGTATTTGGCTATGAGATAACGACTCTGTATGTGTTTTAATTTTTAATTCTTTATCACGAACCTTGTATGCATAATATTCGTTGCGGAACATATCTTTCTTTTGCTCCCAAGTTTCTAATATTATTTTATTACGCGGATCTAAGTTTAGTTCAATCTCTTTATATGCGGATTTTAATGCATCTATTAAAACACTATCGGGATTTTTAACAGCCGATAACGTATCAACAGACAATTGCATACCGTATAATTTATCGGCAATATCAGCCTGTTTATCAACCCACTTATCGTAGCTTCTATTGTTCTCACTAATTTCTGAGAGATAACGCGTGCGTGCTGGGGGAATGATGTAAATTTTCTCACTCATTTCCTGTGTGATGGTGAACGAAGAAGACAAATCAGCTCCTGTTTTAAGAGCCACTATATCCATTATAGCTTTGTATAAGCTATTCATGCCCGGATCGTTAAACTGACTGGCAATGGTGCCATAAACAGGCATATCATCAGCATTTTTTTCAAATAGCTTATGGTTGCGTTGAAATTGTTTTTTCACATCACGCAATGCATCTAACGCACCTTTTTTATCAAATTTATTAATGGCAATAATGTCGGCAAAATCCAACATGTCAATTTTTTCCAACTGTGTGGCGGCACCGTATTCTGGTGTCATAACATATAGGGCCACATCACTGTGGTCCATAATTTCGGTATCACTTTGTCCAATACCAGAGGTTTCTAAAATTATTAAATCAAAATTAGCAGCTTTAACAATATCAACGGCTTCTTGAACATGTTTAGATAATGCTAAATTACTTTGGCGGGTAGCCAAAGAGCGCATGTATACACGCGGATTTTTAATAGCATTCATCCTAATTCGATCACCCAACAAAGCACCCCCTGTTTTCTTTTTTGATGGATCAACCGAAATAATAGCAATGGTTTTCTCATCAAAATCAAGCAAAAACCTACGCACCAACTCATCAACCAAAGAAGATTTACCCGCACCACCTGTGCCTGTTATTCCTAATACTGGAGATGTTTTTGTATGATTAGTGGTTAGGTTAATTTGATCTAGGATGGAGCGGAAATTTTCAGGATCATTTTCGGCAGCAGAAATCAAACGAGCTATAGATTTGTAATCTTTTTCAGCTAAGAATTTGGCTTCACCATTAAGATTTTTACCTGTAGGAAAATCGCATTTTTCCAACATATCGTTAATCATTCCTTGCAAGCCCATAGCACGCCCATCATCTGGACCATAAATACGACAAATACCGTAGCCATGCAATTCAATCATTTCTTCGGGTAAAATAGTACCACCACCACCACCAAAAATCTTTATATGTCCACAACCTTTTTCCTTCAACAAATCATGCATATATTTAAAATATTCCACATGCCCACCTTGGTAGCTGGTCATGGCAATCGCATTAGCATCTTCTTGAATAGCACAATTCACTACCTCTTCAGCACTTCTATCGTGGCCAAGGTGTATCACCTCTGCACCACTTGCCTGAATAATCCTACGCATGATATTAATAGCTGCATCATGCCCATCAAATAAAGCTGCTGCGGTTACAATTCGTATTTTGTTTTTAGGTTGATATATTGCTACTGTATCCATAATTATTATTAGAAAATCGAGCAAATTTATAAGTTTTATTGCGATTAACAGCGCTTTTAAAGGCAAAAAACAGAAGCTTTAAAAATAGCGTATAATTCACTAACCAATAATACGTTAGCCCACAAAATAAGCATAACTGCTCCTACAATGTTTTTGTGTAGTGGTAAAGGGATGAAATTTTAAGGAAGAAACCTCCTATTTTAACAACAACGTTCCTAGTATTCGGAATCGCTGCTAACATTGGGAAGAATCAGCGTGCAGCATGTACCAAAAAATACAAATATTATTATTTTGACGATGTACACTTTACTATAAACCATTGTTAATCATTTTAACCGCAGAGGTAAAAGAGGTTTTCGCAGAGAAGATTAGAGTACAATGTCTTCTGCTTCTGAGGTAAAGGAGTTTGCTTCGCAAAGGTTTAGCCTGCTCGAGTTCGCTTTGCATAGGCTGTGGTTGGCGCGGGTATCGAGAGTAAGAGTTCAGCATACATTTATACTAGACTTAAACAGTCCTCTTCTCGATACACCCCGATTTATTATCGGGGCACTCGAACAGGCTTATAATTCCCCAATCAATTATTCTTAAAAATTAAAGCTTTGCAGTGCCGAAGGCGTTGCCCTGCGTTCTCTCTATCTGGTTAACGAATTTGCTCCAATCTTCGCAATACGGTTCAACAACCTCCGCATTTTCTTTTTTACCGCAGAGGTAAAAGAGGTTTTCGCAGAGAAGATTAGAGTACAATGTCTTCTGCTTCTGAGGTAAAGGAGTTTGCTTCGCAAAGGTTTAGCC
>CALPIR020000046.1 GCA_943323675.2 Chitinophaga pinensis
GAGTTAAAACATTTTAGCATAGAGGATGACAAGAGTGATTTGATTCCAATGATTTTAGATGCAAAAAAAATATCTAAAGCAGGATTTAAAATTATAGCGTCACCTTGGTCAGCACCACCTTGGATGAAAGACAATAAAAGTTTTGTTGGTGGAAAACTGTTACCTGCGTATCATGATGCGTTTGCTTTATACTTCGCAAAATATTTATCAGCATACCAAAAAGAAGGTATAAACATTTGGGGAATAACTGTTATTAATGAGCCGCATGGTAATGGGAATAATTGGGAGAGCACCTTGTTTTCACCTAAAGAAATGACCGATTTTGTTCAAAACCATTTAGGCCCAACACTAGAAAAAAAAGGCTTTGGTAATGTTAATATTTTAGGCTACGATCAAAATAGAGGGGGATTGAAAGATTGGGTAGATGAAATGTATAGAGATGAAAAATCATCAAGATATTTTGCAGGAACTGCTGTGCATTGGTATGAAAGCACCTACGATTATTTTCCGTTAGCGTTGCAATATGCCCATAAAAAAGCGCCAAATAAATATTTAATCGAAACCGAAGGTTGTATAGATTCAGAAGTTCCTAAATGGAGAGATGATGCTTGGTATTGGGCAAAAGAAGCTACAGATTGGGGTTGGGACTGGGCTAACGAAAAAGAAAAATATTTACACCCGAAGTATGCTCCAGTAAATAGGTATGCAAGTGATATCATTGGTTGCTTGAATCATCACATAAATGGTTGGATTGATTGGAATATGGTTTTAAACACACAAGGTGGGCCTAATTGGTTTAAAAATTGGTGTGTAGCCCCTGTAATTGTTGATACCGAAAAAGACGAAGTATACTTTACACCACTTTATTACGTAATGGCGCATTTCAGTAAATTTATGCGCCCGGGAGCAATTAAAATAGGTTGTGAAATTAACCATAAAGAGGTAATGACTACTGCTGTTCAAAATCAGGATGGAAGCATAATTGTGGCATTATTTAATCCAACAGATGAACCATATCAAGTTTCCATCCAACTCAACAACAAAACAAAAGTGATTACTATTGATGCTAAAGCATTACAAACAATTATTATAAATAATAAATAATATGTCCAATAACAATTTAACACATCAAGTACCATTAGGGCAAAAAATTGCATTTGGACTCGGAATGCTTGCCAATCAAATGTTTCCTGCAGCGTTAGGAATTTTTATGGTTGTACTAGTTGAGAACTTAGGAATGCCATCATGGATGTGGGGCGTATTGTTTTTTGTGCCACGAATTGTGGATGCATTTTTTGATCCAATTATGGGATTCATTTCTGATAATACCAAGTCAGTTTGGGGAAGACGGAGACAATATGTGTTTGTTGGATCTATTATTATGGGTATTGCATTTATTATTATGTGGCAATTATATAGAGAAGATAGTGTCATTTACAACTTCACTTTTTTCCTCACCTTCTCACTTGTTTTTCACATCGGCCTTTCTATTTTCAGTGTGCCATATGTTGCAATGGGGTATGAGATGAGTGATGATTTTCACGATCGCACCAGCATCATGGCAATCTCTCAATGGATTGGTCAATTTGCTTGGGTAATTGCTCCTTGGTTTTGGGTAATCATGTATGATCCCTCTTGGTTTCCCAATGCTGATACTGCCACCAGGACACTAGCCATTTGGGTTGGTGTAATATTTATGTTATTGGCAATGGTTCCTGCTATATTTATTAAAAGTAAATCAACCAAATTTGATGATTCTTTGAAGCCACTTACTTATAAAACAATTGGGGGGAGTTTTAAAGCGATTTTAATTAGTTTTAAAGAGGCATTTGCCAATAAACCATTTAGGAAATTATGCATAGCAACTTTTTTTATTTTTAATGCGTTTAATACCGTTGCTGGCTTTACTTTTTTTATAGTTGTATATTATTTGTTTAATGGAGATACCGCTGCCGCGGGCATTTGGCCAACTCTTTTTGGATGTGTAGGTGCATTGGCTACCACATTTATAGTTATTCCAGTTGTTGCTTGGATTGCAAAAAAATTAGAGAAAAAAAGAGCCTTTTTGATTTGTCAAGGAATCTCTGTTTTGGGATATATTTTATTATGGTTTCTCTTTATTCCAGGTAAGCCTTACCTGTTTTTATTTGCGCTGCCGTTCTTCTCGTTTGGTATAGGTAGTTTATTTACATTAATGATGTCGATGACAGCCGATGTTTGTGATATGGATGAATTGGAATCCGGTAAAAGACGAGAAGGTGTATTTGGAGCCATTTACTGGTGGATGGTAAAGTTTGGTTTTGCAATAGCCGGATTATTAACGGGCGTAATTATGTCGGCTGTTGCTTTTAAAGCCGGAGCCCCTGTACAACCAGAAGGAGCTGTTACAGGATTAAGGTTGTTTTTCTCAGGTGTACCAATTATGGGAACCTTAATTGCCATGTGGGTGATGTGGAATTATGACCTTACAGAAAAAAAAGCCAATGAAATAAAAAAACAATTAGTTGACCGTAAAGGAAAAGAAATAACTGGGTAATATAATTAACCGTTAATCTAAACAAGTTATTTAAGAATAGTAACTTGAATACAATTATTCGTATTGATTACATCAAAAAAATGAAGATGAAATTTTTTCCTTGTTTGATGCGCAGTTCAATTCAGGTATAGATGAATCATGTTTCAGTCCATAAGCAGAAAGATAAGGAGTTTGATGAAGTTTTATCTAGAGATTAAATGAAAAGAAGAATAGTAACTATTGTAAGGAAAGAAACGAACTGGTTCATGAAATTATTCATCGATAAAAAATAGTTGGTATAAGGCTAAGCTGAGATAAAGAGCGCAACCAAAATTAAATAACTAATTAAACCTCGCAATTATCGGGTTAGTTTATAAAGCAGCAGTTGATAGAAAAGCGCTGTATCGAATAGAAATTTAGAGGCAGCATTAAGCGCATGCAATCCTGAAGTAAAACAAGCTATTCCGAAATGTATTGAAGTGGATTATGTAGATGCCCTTTATCAATTTTTAGAAAGACCTCAATAGTAAATAAAATATTACGTCATAAAGAGGAAATCATTTATTTAACATGGAACATTAAAGCAAAGATCCTGGATAAAAAAAAGGATAATTCGCAAAATTGCAGATGCAACAATGAGCAAAATTAATACGCTTATTAATAAAATGGATACAGTTATTTATTTGAGCCTTTTAATTAAAAAGCTATTTGAATCAACAATTTGATAAGTTCTAATTAGAGTTCAAACGAAAAACCTTCTTTTTCAAATTGTCTGTATCGTTTCTCATCGAATTTAAATAGTTTGGCCGGCCTATGAGATACGTTATCCTTCACCTCATTAAGCGGTTTTAGAATGTTCATTTCAAGGATTTTTTTTCTAAAGTTAGATTTATCAAATTTATACCCCAGTAACGCCTCATATAATAGTTGAAGGTCGAGAAGGGTAAACTTACTTGGCAATAGTTCAAAACCAATAGGTTTATGTCGAACCTCATTTTTCAAAGTCTCAATGCCTTTTAACAGAATAGTATGGTGGTCAAAAGCTAATTCTGGCAAATCATTAATATTAAACCACTCGGCAGATTTTGCCCAAGATGAGGCTATAGGGTGATAACTAATACTTTTTACCAGTGAAAAATAACCAACTGTAACCACCCTTCCCAATGGATGCCTATCTAAACTTCCGAAAGTGAAAAATTGTTTCATAAAGATATTTTTTAACCCCGTAAGTTTTTCCAACACGTTATTGCTAGCATCATGCAAGTTCTGTTCTGGCTCAACAAGATCACCAATTAAAGCCCAATGTCCCCTAAATGGCTCCGCTTCTCTCTGTATTAATAATACTTTAATCTCACCTTCATGATACCCAAAAACCACACAATCAACGGACAAGCCAAAAACAAAGTAATCCATTAATGGTATTTTATAGTCAGATATGTAGTAAGGATTAGGAATTTTCATCATACAAATATGTTATAGAAAATTCATTTTAAAAAATACTTATAGTATTATTTACTTTAAGTGTTTTTTTACGATATTGCAACTACAAACACTAATAAATCTAAAAATGAAAAAAATTATTACTTTTAGTTTATCCTTACTTACTTTTAGTTTAGGGTATTCACAAAACGCTCCAATTAATTTTGAATTGGGCGGTCAAGGTGCTAGTTGGACCTGGACAACTTTTGAGAATGACTCAAATCCAACATTGCAAGTTGTAAACAATCCAAGTGCTGTTGCACCTAACACTTCTACCAAAGTTGCAAAATTCACTTCATTACAAACAGGTAGACCTTGGGCTGGCTGCGAGTCACAAAAAGGTTCCGATATTGGTAAATTCACATTATCGGCATCAAATTCAATCGTTAAAATTATGGTTTACAAATCTGTAATTAGCGATGTAGGTATCAAATTTGCAACCGACAGTGGCGCTTCTACAGGCGAAATTAAAGTTGCAAATACCAAAACAAACGAATGGGAAGAATTAACCTTCAACTTTTCAGGAAAAATCGGTGAGCCTTCTTCAACAGATATCAGCCAAATCATCATTTTCCCTGACTTTAATGCAAGCAGAACAACTAATAATATTTCTTACTTCGATAATATTACGTTCTCTGCAGGCAATACTTTACCTGAACCAACTGTTGCTGCACCAACCCCAACTAAACCTGCTACTGATGTTATCTCTTTATTCAGTAATGCTTATACCAATGTTAATATTGACACTTGGAGAACGTCATGGTCAGCAGCTACACTTACTGATATTAAAATTGCAAATAATGATGTAAAAAAATACACAGGATTAGATTTTGTTGGAATTGAAATGGTACAAAACCAGATCAATATTAGTGCTATGGATCTATTCGAATTTGATGTATGGACACCTAATTCTACAACATTTAAATACAAATTAGTTGATTTCGGACCTAATGGTACATATGATGGTGGTGATGATAAAAATCACGAACTTACTATTACTCCAACGTTAAATGGATGGAATCACGTAGCAGTGCCAATTGCCAGTTTCACTGGTCTTACTTCTAAATCTAACATTGCACAACTTATTTTTGCCAGCGTGCCTTCAGGAACTTCTGTTGTTTATATTGACAACGTAATGTTTAGTAAAGCACCTGTTTATGCTGAGCCAACAGTTGCAGCGCCAACACCAACTAAATTAGCAGCAGATGTTATTTCAATGTTTAGTAATGCATATACCAATGTTAATGTTGATACTTGGAGAACATCATGGTCTGCAGCTACACTTACTGATATTCAAATTGGAACAAACGATGTAAAAAAATACACCGCATTAGATTATGCTGGAGTAGAAACAGTTACAAACAAATTAAACGTTACTGCAATGGATACATTTGAATTTGATTTGTGGACACCTAACTCTACAACCTTCAAATACAAATTAGTTGATTTCGGTGCTGATGGTGCATTTGGTGGTGGCGATGATAAAGAACACGAGCTAACGTTAACACCAACATTAAATACATGGAATCATATAGCAGTTTCATTATCTGACTTTACAGGCTTAACCACCAAAGCAAATATTGCACAACTTGTTTTTGCCAGTGTGCCTTCAGGTAATTCAATTGTTTATATAGATAATGTTTTGTTTAGCAAAAAAATGCAAACAGGTTTAGCTTCAGTTAAATCGGAAAAAGTAGGTGTTTACCCAAATCCGGCAAACAAATCTTTCACGATAACCTCAGTCAACGCTATTCAAAATGTAACCATATACAATGCTTTAGGTCAAGCGGTATTGAACAGCTTAACAAATTCAAATAATGTAAATATGGATATTGCCACTTTACCAAACGGCATTTATACCATAAAAGTAACTATTAATGGTGTAGATACCTTTAATAAACTAGTAAAAGAATAGTAGCTACAATTTATACGATAAAAAGGGCGGTTAGATTTTCTAATCGCCCTTTTTTATTGGGCAAAAATATTTACATCGCCTGATTCACTTTTGCACGTTACCAAACTTTAAATGTTGTTGATTTTAATTTCTCGCAAAATACTTTCTAAATAATCCTGCTAAATAAAGTAGTAGATTAATTAACTTAAAATCGCAAACTGCGTTCATATACTAAATTGAATTGAGGTTGGGAAAGTTTTGTTATCAATATAGCTTATAATTTAAATTAGGTTTAAAGGTAAAGTAAGTAATAAGGATAGAGCAGAAAGCCCCGAAGTGAGTTCGGGATTGTAAACCCCGAATGGAGCGCAGTAAAATGAAGACCTGCAGCGATAGCCCGACCGCAAAATGCAATGGAGCAGAAACGCACATATAAAATACTAAAATTAAGATTTACCAAATAAAGAACCACTTGCGTATCTCTATAAGATTTTACATAAAAAAACCGCTTGAAATTATTCATTATCAAGCGGTTTTAAATGTACCCAGAGCCGGAATCGAACCGGCACGATTTCTCGCTAGTGTTTGAGACTAGTGCGTCTACCAGTTCCGCCATCTGGGCATTATAGTAACAACTGCTACTAATGCGGGATGCAAATATATACAAAGTTTATTTTGTGCAAAGTTTTTTATCATTAAGATCGCAATCTTTTAATATTCAACCTAAACAAGGTTATAAATACATAAGTGTATGCCAGCAGATGTAAATAGATAGCTGATAAAAGTGTATTATTGTTCACGTTCATGAATAATAATTTAACAGACGGTATCAATTTTTTGTCGAAGCTAAACAACAAACGTATTTGGAATTACGTAAAGTTGATGGCTAGCTACTATATTTCTAAAACTACAAGAAAGGCATTTATAAATGCCAAACCCACAAGTTTAGAAATTGAACCTACTACGAGTTGCAACTTACGCTGTCCACAATGCCCAAGCGGCTTGAGAGAGTTTACACGTAACACGGGAATGTTAGATTTGCCTTTGTACAAAAAAATAATTGACGAAACTCACCAAGAGTTGGTTTGGTTAATTTTATACTTTCAAGGTGAACCATTTTTAAATAAACAATTTTTAGAGTTTGTAAAATATGCGGCTCAAAAAAATATTTATACAGCCACCAGTAGTAATGCCCATTATTTTACTGATGAAATGGCTAAAGCTACCGTTGAGAGTGGATTAGACAGGTTGATTATTTCTATTGACGGAACAACTCAAGATACTTATGGGAAATACCGTATAGGTGGCAATGTTGATAAGGTAATTGAGGGTACGGAAAAACTCTTAATTTGGAAAAAGAAATTAAAAAGTAAAACACCTCATATCATTTGGCAGTTTATTGTTTTTAAACATAACGAACACCAATTGCCCGAGATAAAAAAATTAGCCAAACAAGTTGGAGTTAATGAGCTAGGAATTAAAACTGCACAAATTTACGATTACCAAACTAGTGATAATTTTATTCCTGAAAATAAAGATTTGAGCAGGTATGAAAAACTACCTGATGGAACTTTCCAAATTAAAAACAAATTACTAAACCAATGTTGGCGCATGTGGCGCGGAAGTGTTATTACGTGGGATGGATTGGTTGTGCCTTGTTGTTTTGATAAGGATGCTACGCATAGATTTGGTGATATAAGTTCACAATCGTTTCATGAGGTTTGGCACAGCGATAAATACAATAATTTCAGAAATGCAATATTGAAAAGCCGTAAAGAGATTGACATTTGTACCAACTGCACAGAGGGCACAAAAGTTTGGAATTAACTGTCAGTCAGATTTAAAGTTAATTAAGAATCCGATTTGAAAATCAATACCTGTTATTCTTAAAACACGAAATTATACGCAAATAAAGTGAAATCACTTTAGTAAAAACTTAAACCAAGAACAGTTTTACTAATCAACTAAAAATTACCCAAACCAGTTACTGGCCAAAGAATAACCAAAGCGAAAATAAGGAAAATAATCCCACTAAAAACGTTTAAACGATGCATGTTTTGTGCCGATAATACATGACGTAATTTACCCGCAAAATATACAATACCAATCATGGTGGTAAGCATCGTAGCAAGTACTACCATAAAAAAGAAGATGGTATTGTTATGGTCAAATTTTACTACTGTTTCAACGTAAGTAGTTACTCCCATCCAACTAATTAATACCATCGGATTGATGCTATTTAACATGGCACCTTTAATGAAATATAATACGCCTTTGCGTTCAGGTGGAGCAGCATCATTAGTGTGATCAACTTCTTTTTTTATCATTGAACGAATACCTAATATAACCAGAAATGCAAAACCTACGATACGGATTTCCATGTCAAACTTTTTTATTTCTTCAGCAACAAAAGAAGTTCCCCAAACCGTTATGGCAATAAACAAAGCATCACTAAGCAATACACCTAATGCAATAAAAAGTGCTTTATTAAATCCTCTTTTAACACTAGTTTGAATAAGTGAAAAGAATACTGTACCGAATGTTAGTGTAAATAACAGCCCGGTTAAAATTCCTTTCCAAATAGGGTCTAACATTTGCATGATTGGCAAGTATAATAAAATAACGCGGGCTGCCCAAAGGTAGCCCGCGTTATTCGTTTAAGTTGTGTCAAATCAGTTGATTTACAAATTGCCAACCATGTTTTCAGGCTTAACCCAAGCATCAAATTGCTCGTTAGTTAAGTAACCCAATTCAATAGCTGCCTCACGTAAGGTTTTATTTTCTTTGTGTGCGGTTTTAGCAATTTTTGCTGCCTTTTCATATCCAATATGCGGATTTAATGCTGTAACCAACATCAAACTATTTTCTAAATGGCGCTTAATGGTCTCATTATTGGGTTCTATTCCTTCAGCACATTTATCATTAAAACTCACACAAGCATCGCCAATTAAACGGGCACTTTGTAATACGTTAGCGGCAATCAATGGCTTAAATACGTTTAACTCAAAATGGCCATTGCTACCTCCAATTGAAACAGCCACATCGTTACCCATAACTTGCGCAGCAACCATAGTCATTGCTTCAGGTTGTGTTGGATTAACTTTTCCAGGCATAATTGATGAGCCAGGTTCGTTATCAGGAATAACTATTTCGCCAATACCACTGCGCGGACCAGATGATAACATTCTAATATCATTTGCAATTTTCATGGCACTTACCGCCACACGCTTTAATGCACCGCTTAATTCAACCATGGCATCATGCGCTGCTAAAGCTTCAAATTTATTTGGTGCAGTGATAAAAGGATGACCAGTAAATTCAGCTATTTTTTGAGCTACCAATACATCATAACCTTTAGGGGCATTTAACCCTGTTCCAACAGCTGTACCACCCAATGCCAATTCCTTCACCATTTCTAAAGCATTGTTTAAGGCACGTACACCATTATCTAATTGTTGCACATATCCACCAAACTCTTGTCCCAAGGTTAACGGTGTAGCATCCATAAAGTGAGTACGACCCGTTTTAACAATATCTTTAAACGCCTCCGTTTTTCTTGCTAGCGTATTACGTAATTTCATGATTCCAGGAATAGTAGTTTCAACCACCATTTTGTATGCAGCAATATGCATAGCTGTTGGGTAAGTATCATTTGATGATTGAGATTTATTTACATCATCGTTAGGATGTAGCACTTTATTTTCATCGGTTAATTTTCCACCTGTAGTTACATGTGCACGATAAGCAATAACCTCATTAGCATTCATATTACTTTGGGTTCCACTTCCTGTTTGCCAAATTACCAATGGAAATTCACCATCTAATTTTCCTGTTAAAATTTCTTCACAAACAGTACTAATTAAATCGCGTTTTTCGGCTGACAAAACACCTAATTCGCAATTAGCATGTGCAGCAGCCTTTTTTAAATAGGCAAATGCATAAATAATTTCTTTAGGCATGCTAGCCTCAGGACCAATTTTAAAATTATTACGTGAACGTTCTGTTTGCGCTCCCCAATATTTGTCGGCAGGTACTTTTACCTCGCCCATGGTGTCGTGTTCAATTCTAAATTCCATGTGTAATTTTTTTTTAAGTGAGGCAAAAATATAAGATTTAAAGCCCTATACACAGGATATTTGTCAATTTACTGCTTATCTGACAATTAACTTTTTCCACCAAATAGAAAATAAACCGTATAATCCTTGTTTATAAGGATTTATGCCTTTACCTTCATTTAACCATAAATAATTCTATATCGCTATGGCATCAACAGCAGTAAAAGTATCCCACGATTTGGAGTACAAGCATTGGCTAAGTGAAATTGATTTTTACAAATCTGAGTTGGCCAACATGCAACATCAATTGGCCGATTTTATGCCTACATTTTACAAAAAAGATTTTGCAGAAAATGTTAAACACTTTCAAAATCGTTTTGTATACCAACGTGAAGTGATAGAGATATTAAGGCATGATTTGAAACAACAGGAAAACGACATTAAAAAACTACAAGCCTACCCTACTCCAAAACTAAGAGATAAGGTAAGCCGCATGCATTTAAGGCTACGAAATGATGTAGCCATATTTTTTGATTTGTTTTTAGAACTCAAAAGAGATTTTTCTGATTTCTTGGCTTAGAATCCCTCCTCACTCTCCGCTTGCAATCCAGCAATAACAGGCAAGTGATTGTTATAGTAAGTACTCACAAAATCACACCAAGTACATTCATCCTTACCACAACCTTGGCTAAATTCTTTGGCCTTAATTTTACTATAGGTTGATGTAATTTGTTGCTTTACTATTTCTACATCATCATAGGTAATAATAACCCCTTTTTTAATGTATTCCCCAGTAGCTTTATCTGGTTCAACAAAATCAAATTCGGCACTTTTCATTTGCCAAGTAGTATTTTTATCGGCATCAATTAATATTTTGTAAAACACAGCCTGGCGCCAATAGTCTCCACCAAACTCATCTTCAAATTTTGTATCCTTATCTTCCGATTTTGATTTTTCAACACGCTCTAAATTAGGAGGACCAAACTTGGTTTTAGCGCGTTCAAACTGACCTGTTTTATAATCAACTACATTTACATTATTGCCGTCAAATTCAATTTTATCTAGCTTACCATTTAAAGGTACACCATCCATTACTACATTTCGATAACTGCGCTCAATACTGGTTATTTTATTCCATTGGCCAATGTATGTAGTATAAAACTTAGGTAATATTTCATCACCATATTCTATCCTCCGTTTGAATTCAGTTTCTGTAAACGAATCTTCAAACCTGCGTAAGTACCATTTAAAATCTTTCATAAATTCATCCACAGAACCAAATTCTTTTTCGGGTTTGGCATTCATGTTTCTGAATAGCATTTCTAAGGCATAATGCACTGCGCTTCCAAAGGTCATAGCTGCACTTAACGGAGCTGGTACACGAATTAAATTATTAAAATAAAATGCAGTTGGGCATTTTAAATAGTTATTTAAATGCGTTACACTTAATGAATATTTCTGGAGCAATTCATCTACAAATTCGTTATCAAATAAACTTGCAGGAGCCTGTGCTTTTTCACTTTGTAATACATGTAACGTAAAGTCTACCAATTCATCATCTGCTAACGAAACAAATTTTGTTTGAAGTTGTGCGTGCGTTTCTAACTCAGCAACAAAACGACTTTTCTCTAGGTCTTTTCCCTTGTTGTCAAACTTCGCATAACTAATATGCAATTCGCGTTTTGCACGCGTCATCCCAACATAAAACAAACGCCTACTTTCCGCATCCTCATCTTCACCAGATACATTTTCAGTATCAGTAAATACGTTATCTGGTAATTTGAAATCGAAATTGTTGGCTGACTTTTCCCAAGCCTTAGTGGTACAACCCATCATAAATACATGTTCAAACTCCAAGCCCTTAGATGAATGTGCGGTTAGAAAATTGACACCATCCTCTGCAAAGGCAATAAGTTGTGCTGATAATGTTACTTTCTGACTCATCATCAAATCGATAGTATCTAATAGTTGCTTTACTGAAGTTTTGGGTTTACGGCTGCATTCGCTTTTTACAAAATCAAAAAAGGTATGCAACAATTGCATGTTCCAACGCTTATCTATACTAGTTAAACATTGGGCTAACAAGCCACTTTCGTTAATAATACGTTCAATTAATTGTTGGGTAGTTAAATTTATTCCATCACGTATCCAGCCTTCTATTATTTTTGATGCATAAGATAACTCTTTCCCTTGCTGTAATTCTTGTGTAAATAAATCTGTAGGTTTTTTATGAATGG
This sequence comes from Chitinophaga pinensis, assembly GCA_943323675.2. Taxonomy (GTDB): domain Bacteria; phylum Bacteroidota; class Bacteroidia; order UKL13-3; family UKL13-3; genus UBA6183. The sequence continues at coordinate 12,181 of CALPIR020000046.1, forward strand.
CATTGCGTATTTCTTCACGCCATGTGGTTTTTCGTTCGCTAAAGTTTTTGCTTGATACATTTACAGATATGCGCGCAATTTCAATAGGAGGTATTTTAAAAAAATCAAAATGTAACAATTCATAAATGTATGCCTCACCTGTATTGACCTTGTGGTTTTCTGCCGATACATAACGCAGCATTTGCACAATCTTTTTTATTAAAGGCTCATGTAAAATATCTACTTTCTTTTTGGCATTTACACCTATTTTTTTTACCTGCAAGTACTTAATAATATCCTCTGCTTGGGTATGTTTTCGGTATATTACGGCAATCTCGCTAAGCTTTGTTCCTTGTTGTTTCAAACTTTCTATTTGTAGCGCAATACCAACCGCTTCGTGTGCCGAATTATAATATTCGATTAATGATGGATTAATAGATAGGTTAGCATATAGTGAATTCTTTGCCACTAAAGTTTTATTTGGATCAAGCCTAACTTTGTTATTACTAATTAAAGCTTTGGCAGCATCTAAAATATATTGTGTACTGCGGTAGTTTTCTACCAACGAAATTTCAGTTAATCCTTGTGGTTGATATACCTTTTTAAAATGTTGTATATTCTCCACATTGGCACCCTGAAATCGGTATATGGATTGATCATCATCGCCTACACAAAACACATTTGGGCTATCCCAATATTGTATTAATAATTGCAATACTTCGTTTTGTGCACCGCTTGTATCTTGGTATTCATCCACCAAAAAATACTGGTATTTTTCTTGGTACTGACTTAACATATCGGGCTTTTGTTTAAATGCATCAATCACCCATAAAATCATATCAGCAAAATCGTAACGGCCGTGCTTTTTTAATACGTTTTGATACGTATCAAACGTATCAGCAGCTGCTTTAAGTTGCACCATGCGGTTTACTTCGGCATCATACACTTTTTGTTTTATCTCACCCGCTTTACCGTATTTAGTGGTTTTTTTATAAATGTATTCGTCACGCGTTTTAATGTCTTCTAAATACAAATCAACTTGTTGGTGTAGGTATGCAGCCGTCCAGTTTTCACGTTTCATTTGCTCATACAAGCCCAATAACTTTTTGGTTTCGTAATACACATCGCCCGTGTATCTTTTTAACGGATGATTTTTAGGAAAACCATCAATGATTTGATGCACAAATTCAATTTGCTCTAACTCGCTAATGGCATCCAAACCACGTAAACCAAAGTGATCTAAGTTTTCTTGAATAACCATGTTACAAAAAGCATGGAAAGTTTGCACTTCGACCTTGTATGCATCAGGACCAATAAACTGCAACAAACGTTTACGCATGGCAATAGCACCCGCATCAGTGTATGTTAAACACAATACATCC
>CALPIR020000047.1 GCA_943323675.2 Chitinophaga pinensis
AGTTTTGTAGCACCTGCTAAAGCAGCAACTTTATTATACAAACTAATTAAAGCAACGCTAGTTGCACTTGGTTTTAATGGAACACGAACATCAGCATTTGAACCAGTTAAAGATAGGTTAGATTCAAATTGATAATGACGGCTCATGGTTTTAGCACCATTGTTGGTAGTACCAACTTTACGGTTTTTAACCCATTGCTTTGTATATTCTACAGGAGAAATCCAAGTACCTAAAAAATCAGCACCAAAACTTACAATAGTTTTTGCTTTATCAAATTGGTAACCTGGAATTACAGCTTTACCAAAAGATTGTCCATTGGCTTCTATTATTGCACTGTATGATACTGGTTCGTATACAATATGCTTAGTTTGAGGATATTTTGCTGAAAATTCTGCAATTGCCTTTTTAGTTGAAGGGCTATTCACCGCACCCGAAATAATACGGATACCTTTTGCTGCCGCCAATCCTTTGTTAATTTTACCATCCAATGTGTTCCAATCAACTTCATTGGCTTCGGCTTTAGGACCTTGTAAACGTTCGTTATCGTATAATTCTAAAACAGATGCATGATCTACAGCACCAACACCACCTTTAAAAATTGGTGAATCAGGATTACCTTCTATTTTTACTGGACGACCTTCGCGAGTTTTAACCAATACACTAACCCCAGTTGTAGGGTTTGTAGATGCATACCAGTTAGGAATACCTGGAGTTATATTATCAGGTTTTACAATGTATGGAATAACATTTTTTACAGGAGTCTTATTACAGGCTGCTAATGCTACTGCTGATATACCGAAACCGAAGTACTTTAAAAAGTCACGTCTGTTTGAAGTCAATTCACCGTCTTTATCGGTTAATACTTCTTCTAACGGAATACCTTCTGCAAATTCATTTCTTTTATTTTGAAGAAATTTAGGATCGTTATTTAATTCCTCTAAACCTTTCCAGTATTTATTTTTATTTTCCATGGATGAATTTTTTCTAAGTGATAATGATTAAACTTCAAACGAAATCAATCTGAAATTTTTAATTAATAGTGGCATTTACCGCACTCTAAACCACCAACATTACTAACGGTTGCATATGATTTACCTTGTGCTTTTAGGTCATCATGCAATTTTTCGTAGTAATCATTATTTTTCACATCCACTTTAGCTTCGCGGTGACAGTTGATACACCAGCCCATTTGCAATGAACTTTGTTGATATACAACTTTCATGGTTTCAATAGCACCGTGACAACTTTGGCACTCAACTTTTCCAGCTTTAACATGCTGTGCGTGGTTAAAGTAAGCCAAATCAGGTAGGTTGTGGATACGAACCCATTTAATAGGTTTTTGTTGTTTGCTAGGGTTGTATGCTTTTTTATCAGCATCCCATCCCACTGCATCATAAATTTTTGCAATTTCAGGTGATACCTGACCATCATATTTAGCACTTGCAGTAACATGCATATGGCAATTCATACAAGTGCTAGCCGAAGGGATAGTAGCTTGTTTACCTTTATCCGCACCATTGTGGCAATACAAACAATTTATCTTGTACTTGCCAGCATGTAACTCGTGGCTGTAGTTAATTGGTTGGGCAGGCGCATAACCTTGCTGAACACCAACTTCAGTTTGTCCATAGTTAAAACCATATATACCAAGTGCTACAGTAAATCCTAGAATTACTAAGATAGTACCAACAACTGGATGCTTTGTGAATAGTTTATATTTCCAAGTGGTTCTTACATCAACAACTGGCTCAAGTTCAAGAGCTGCTTGCTCAGGAAATTTCGCATCGTATATGCCTTGAACAGTTTTTTTAATGCGATAAAGCACAAAAACTATCAAAAACAAAATAAACGCCATGATAGATAGCGCTATAAATGTTGTGTTATTGTAAAATGAATCTTTCGCTGGAGTAACAGCTTCTGTGGTTGCAACACCCGTACCGTTTGCAGGAGCAACTGATGCTTGAGCTACAGGAGGGGTTTTAATGTACTCCAAAATTGATTTAATTTGAGCATCTGAAAGATTTTCAAATGAAGTCATAACCGATTGGTTATTCTCGTTGTAAACTTTCACTGCTTTCTCATCACCGGATTTAACAAGAGCTTGGGAGTTCTTGACCCATTTAATGAGCCAAGCCTCGTCATACTTCTCGTTAACGCCTTTTAAAGCAGGACCAACTACTTTTTCGTTCAGCGCATGACACGATGTACAGTTGGCATTGAATAGTTTTTCACCCTCGGCTACATCTGCTTTTGCGAATGATGCACCTGAAGCGAGGAGTGCAAATAATGTGGTAATTCTTAAAAATCTCATCGTAACAATCTGATTGTTCAAGGTTTAAATTACTAGTGAATACAATGGTTTGCACGTATTTTGCCACTAGAAGTGGACGCAAATATATTCACATTATTGTAAATTAATCGGGCTTTTTAAAAAAAACTAATTTAGAGTATTTCTAAAGAGGGTAATATTGCCATTTTGAAATTCTAATACAAAAAAAAGCCGCTGAATATCAACGGCTTTTTCAATAATTATATCCAATTAAAAATATGTAAATTTATTTTTGTTGCAAAGCTCTTTCGCCCAGTTTAGCATTATCTAGGGATTCGAATCTTGAATTTTGACTCAAAAATTCGGGTACGATTAATTTCATTTTACGTACAACCAATTCATCATTTTGTTGGGTATATAATTCCAGTAAATCATCAATTTCTTTTGCTGCTTGTAGGAAATCATAGGTACGCACACGTCCAACCATTATTTTAGGATGGTAGGTAGGTAAGGTATTCTCTTGATCAGCCAAAAGCTCTTCTTTAATCTTTTCTCCGGGGCGTAAGCCAGTGAATACAATTTGTATATCCTGACCAAGTGTTAATCCAGAAAGTTTAATCATTTTTCGAGCTAAGTCAATTATTTTAACTGACTTTCCCATATCAAAAATATAAATTTCACCTCCCTTACCCATGTTACCTGCTTCAAGTACCAACTGACAAGCCTCGGGAATTGTCATAAAATAGCGAGTGATGTCTGGATGCGTAACCGTTATTGGTCCACCTTCTTCTATTTGTTTTCTAAATTTAGGTATAACAGATCCACTACTCCCTAAAACATTTCCAAATCGTGTGGTAATAAAGCGTGTTTTAGAAGATCCAGTCTCTATCAAAAAGTTATTTAACGATTGAACATATATTTCAGCAATGCGTTTTGATGCACCCATTACATTTGTTGGGTTAACGGCTTTGTCGGTAGATACCATAACAAACTTTTGAACATCGTGCTTCACAGATAAATCAGCAATGTTTCTTGTGCCATTCACATTGGTGCGAACTGCCTCGCCAGCATTTTCTTCCATAAGTGGAACATGCTTGTAAGCAGCTGCATGGTATACAATTTCCGGTTTATAGGTATTGAAGATCTTTTCCATGCGATCTTTACAACAAATATCACCTACCATTAACTTCAATTGTTTGAGGTTGTGTGGAGCTATAATTTCATTTAAATTATTATCTAATTCGTAAAGTCCTACTTCACTTTTATCAACCAAAACCAATAATTTGGGCCCAAATTGCAATAATTGGCGAACAATTTCACTACCAATAGAACCAGCAGCACCAGTAACCATGATTACCTTGTTTTTTACTTGCTCGGCAATTGCACCTTTATCTAAAACAATGGTATCGCGTTCAATTAAATCATCAATTTTTACATTTTTTATTTGATTGTAACTCAACTCTCCATTAATCCACTTTTCTATAGGAGGCACATTTCTAACAGAGATGTTGTGTGTTAGACAAGACTCAATAAGTTCTTGCTTTCTGCTTTTACTAATACTGTAATCACTAATAATGATTTCTTGAATGTCTAATCGATGTACAACAGCATCAAAATCTTTATACGGATTATAAACTGTTACACCATCAATATACTGACCGTTTCTTCTTGTGTTATCGTCAAAAAAAGCCACTACTCGAAGTTCACCACCAACATGCTGTTCAATTTTACGTTTGGCAATTATACCTGCCTCACCCGCACCAAATATGGCAATACTGCGCTGATTTGCGGCATCTGGTTTAGTAATATGTATGTATAAAACCTTTACTCCAAGCCTAAAGGCACTCATTAATAATACCGTACCTATGTAATCTATTATTATTATTGAAACAGGAATAAAAGCTATTCCATTGCCATTTATTTTGGTGTAAGAGAAGTTGGCTATAACCAACAAAATAGTGCTTATGGATACAGTGTAAAAAACACGCAATGCATCTTGAATACTGGTGTGACGAATAATACCTGCGTACACTCTGAAATATACCATAAGTAATACCCTGAACCCAAGAACCAGAGGTAGGGGCCTTAAATACTCATAGCTAAACTTATCGTCAATAAAAAAGTTGAAACGTAATAAAGTGGCTGCAACAAATGAGAAAGCGCAAATTGATAAATCAATAAAAAATATAACCCAACGGGGAATACTATTTGTTGCAGGGAATATTCTCTTTAAAAAACTCATTATGTCTAACTATCGGGGAAATGGTTTAACGATGCAATATATAACTTAAATTATAAATACTAAAATAATTAAGCTAATAAATGATTTTAAAGAAGGTTTTAAGAATTAAACTTATGTCTTTGAAAGGTTGATTGCTTTTTATGTATTGTAAGTTCATATCCAGTTTTTTAGGCATAATGTAGTTGATGTAATATTCATCTGGATTTTCAGCTTTTGCCAATAATTCGTTTTCGTTTATAAATTGAATGGAAGCATAGTCTGTAATTCCAGGACTTACCTCCAGAACTTTCATTTGTTCTGGTGTGTACATGTTTACATACTTTCGAACTTCGGGTCTTGGGCCTACTAAACTCATATCGCCCTTTAGTACGTTGAGCAATTGTGGTAGCTCGTCAAGTTTATACTTGCGTAAAGTATACCCAATTTTAGTTATTCGAGGATCGCGCATGCCAACTGTTAATTGGCCTAACGACTCCGAATTAAGATACATGCTTCTGAATTTGAATAGTTTAAAATCCTTGTTGTTTTTACCTACACGTGTTTGCATGAAAAAAACAGGTCCGTGGCTTTCTAATTTTACAGTAATCCAAAGCAGCAAAAAAAGAGGACTGAGAATAATAATTCCAAGGGTACTAAAAATAATATCGAAAAGTCTTTTAAACACTGGCTAGTGGTATTTTTATGTCAAACTTATGATTGGTTTACAATTGACTTATGTTGAATTTACAACATTTAACCCATCACCTCACGAACAGACAAAATTACACTTTCTGTAACCTTAATAATCTGTTCTTGCGTTAAATCAACCCAAACTGGCAAAGAAATTTCATTTTCATATTGAGCGATTGTTTGAGGGTAATTATTTATATCATACCCTTGAGCCACGTAATAACTCATCTGAGGTACGGGAATAAAATGCACATTTACACTTACTTGCTTCTCAAATATTTTGGCAATAATTGCATCACGTTGCGCTTCAGTAGCATCTTTTACACGCAAAGCATAAACATGATAAGATGAGGTTTTATCTGCAGTTTCATATTTGGGTATAATAGCCCAACTTTCTTTGCTTAAAGCATAACTATAAGCATCATAAATAGCTTTACGTTTAGGAAGCGTTTCTTCATCATACCTTGCTAACCCAACCAAACCGATACTAGCTGTAATATCGGTCATGTTCATTTTATAACCTGCCTCAACTATATCATAGCGCCAATTACCCGGAATGGTTTTGGCCAATGCATCTTTATTTTGTCCATGAAGTGTTTTAATACATAAATATTTATACACCTCCTCATTATTAAATGGCGCTGGTAAATTTAAAGCTATTGCACCACCTTCTGATGTAGTTAAGTTTTTAACAGCATGAAAACTGAACACGGAAACATCAGTTAGCGTTCCGGCTCGTTTACCTTTATACCAAGCACCAAAACTGTGGGCCGCATCACTCAAAATCAGGATACGACCAAGTTGTTTCTGTTCAATGCCTTTTGGCGAAAATATTGATTTAACTTGTTCATCATTAACCAATGCGTTCAGCTCATCATAATCGCACGGGTAGCCACCAAAATCAACAGGCATAATCACTTTTGTATTTGCGGTAATGGCTTTTTTAACTTCTTCAGGGTTGATGTTAAAGTCTGATTTTACATCAACAAAAACTGGTTTGGCACCACAATGCATAACTACATTAGCAGTTGCACTATAGGTATATGCAGGCAAGATTACTTCATCACCAGGCCCAACACCAAACCACCTTAGCATGATTTCTAAACCAGCTGTTGCCGAGTTTAAACAAAGTGTTGACTTGTTGCCGCAATAAGCGCTTATTTCCTTTTCGAAACGTTTGGTTTTCGGACCTGTGGTGATCCATCCACTTTTAAGAGTATCTACTACTTCATCGATTATCTTCTGATCAATGTGTGGTGGTGAAAATGGAATCATTTTATTACAGGTTTTATCATGCAAGTTTACGAGTTACAAATTGATGTTACAAGTGTTTAATTGGTTACATAAGAAACATATTCGTTAATAACAACAATAGCCTACCTAGAATAACAACCATCTAACTATATTTTTAACCACTGAACACCTTTTAACAATGCTTATACTTCTTTTCATTAAGTTTGAAACAACTATTTAATTACCCATGAAAATAATATTTATTTTACTTTTAGGGTTTGGGGGTGCTTATCCTATAACCTGCAGTAAGAAAGAGACAAAGCCAAAACAAGTAAGTTACCTCAAATACTCACAAACAGTAACATCAATGGTAATTATACACAATAACTAAACTCAATATATAAGCATTTAACAATAGGCAATTGAAATCAATAGCAAAAAACAAACTTTACTGGATTTGCCAAATAGGTGGCTGGTTTATTTTTATTGCCATGGAGCTTACAAGTTACGTGCGCATAGATGGTTTTAAAAGTGCTTTATTAATTAATGCTTTAGTAAATTTTGTATTGGGTATAAGTGTTACGCATTTTTACCGTTTGTTTGCTATTAGGCAAGGGTGGTTAAATTTCCCACTTTATAAAATTTTACCAAGGGTATTCGTTTCTGTTTTGGCTATGGTAAGTATATTAACGGCTATTAACATCCCATTAGATAGATATACCTATCCTATTTTTCAACAGTTGGATATTACCTTCGGATTTTTAATGGGTTACTTTTTAAACCTCAGTAAGTTTATTTTGCTGTGGACATTAACTTATCATCTATTTCAATATTGGGAACGTTCATTAATAGCAGAGAAAGAAAAATACCAATTACAAGCGGCTGCTAAAGAAAATGCCTACCTTAATTTAAAAAACCAACTCAACCCTCACTTTTTATTTAACAGCTTAAACAGTATTCGTACATTGGTTGATGCTGACCCCCGATTGGCCAAAAGTGCAATTAACCAACTAAGTAGTTTATTAAGAAGTAGTTTACAAACTGGCAAACAAAAAACCATATTACTTAAAGATGAATTGCAAACCGTTAAAGATTATCTAGCTATTGAGGGTATTAGATTTGACGATAGGTTAAAATATACTTTTAATTTAAGTAACGAAGCATTGGATTGTCATGTGCCTCCCATGATGTTGCAAACCTTGGTTGAAAATTGTGTTAAACATGGCATTTCGAATTTGAAGAATGGTGGGGAAATTATATTGGAAGCCCACATCTTAAACAACGAATTACATATATCAATTACTAATAGCGGACATTTTATACCTAAACATAACCACGAAGGTGTTGGATTAACCAATACACGCGAACGATTAAAAATTTTGTATGATGAAAAAGCCAGTATAACCATTGGCAATAAAAACAGTAATCACGTTGAAACCAAAATTACCATCCCACTATGAGTATAAAAGCTATTATTGTTGATGATGAACGATTAGCCCGCGAAGGCTTAAAACAATTATTAATAGAAACAGGAGAAATTGAATTAATTGGAGAAGCTGCCAATGCAGATGAAGCAATAGAATTAGTTGAAAAATACAAACCACAATTATTGTTTTTAGATATTGAAATGCCTGAAAAAAACGGCTTTGATTTATTAGAGGAATTAATTGAAACACCTTATGTGATTTTTACCACTGCATACAACGAATTTGCTTTAAAAGCATTCGAGGTAAATGCCATGGATTACCTGCTTAAACCAATTGATTTACATCGGTTAAAAGAAGCAATTGCAAGGGTAAAAAAACAAATATTTGAGGTTGATCAACAACCTAAATACAATAGAAACTTAAGCGAGCAAGATCAAGTATTTATTCGCGATGGCGATAAGTGTTGGTTTGTTAAACTTGCCGATATAAGATTGATAGAAAGTGCTGGTAATTATGCTAAGCTTTATTTTGATAAACACCAACCACTTATTCATAAAACACTAAACTCGCTTGATGAAAGATTAAGCCAAAATTTATTTTTTAGAGCAAATAGACAGCAAATTATTAACCTACAATACATTGATAAAATTGAGCCGTTTTTTAATGCTGGCTATCTAATCTCTTTAAAAGATGGAACAAAGGTGGAAGTAAGCCGAAGACAATCAGTTAAATTCAAGGAGATGATGAGTTTATAAATCTATCACAAATTATTGCAATCTTCTCAGCCACATCCATTGTGGTTTGTATATACATCGGCAAATTGAAACAGGATATAACGCATGCTTTCAAATTACCAATTATTGTTTATTTTGCCATTGAAGAAAGAAAATGTGTATGATTATTAGAGCCACAAAAAAAGTATTAACCGCTAATAAAATTAAGCCGCAGAAAATAACTGAACAGAAAATAAACAACCTCAATGAATGGTATGTTACGCTCTTATCGTCTGGCTTTAAGGGTAAATATTTTTTGGCTTATGTGCATAGTAAAAGTTTACTCACCATATTTACTGAAGGCAAAAGTATTAAGCAAACATTTAATGCTTTTAAAGTACGTTTAAATGCTTTACTTCATCGTTCTTCATTCCCTAACGCCCTTATCGCTCAAATTAAAGAAGCCACTTTAAATGTTGAAGCAATATCAACAACCAATAACCGAAGCACACTAGCACATATAAACCAAATTATAGCTCATGCACGCGCTCGCTTTGATATAACAGATACCTACCAAGATATTGATTTAGATGTAGAAGAAAATGAAGTATTGAACATGCTATTTAGCTATGACAAACATTATTTTGGGCCCGCATCTTGGTGGAACAATTATATACATGGTAACGACCCCTATTTACCTGCTTATGAACTTGGAAAAGAACAAGAAATTATAAAGCCAAGTGAATTAAACAAATTGGGGTTAACAAATGATGAGGAGTTACACATGCAAAACCAAATGCTTAAAATGGATTTGGAACAAAAGTTTGGCAAACCAATTAGCTTAAACGAGGAAGAGGATATGCATAGGCTTCCTCTGTTTATAGAAAATGAGTTTTTAAAGCACATGAGCGCTTTTGAACAACAGATTAGAACCGCTAAGGAAACAACTGTATTCGATTTATTAGGCAAACCCACTTTTAAGCCTACAAACTCGATAACGGAGCATAAGTTAGCCGCTGAAATAAAGCGTGTGGTAAAGCTACTTGGTAAGCACAACATCATGGTTGATTTTATTGGCGAATATTCACCACAGATAATACATCAGTTTTTAACTGTTGAGTTAATGGAGAAAATGGTTTCAGATATGCGAATACCAGGTTTCATTACGCATTTTATTTACGAAGAGTTTCATCCAAATCACGAACTAGCCATTACAGGTACCATTAATATGCTGGTAAATATCATGTTTGATGAGGAAGGTGACTTAGATAAACTTAAACCGCATTTTGAAAATGATCATTTCATGCTGAATTATGAAAATGCAACTTTTGTTGATTTTAAAAATGCAGTTAACAGGTTTCATTTAACCCACAATCCTGAAATTGTTTTAGGTTATGAAACCGAAACTTTAAAATTTGATGAGTTAAAAGAAAACGTGAAAGCCCGAGGATACATCGCATTTAAAAACCCTATTAAAGGAAAACACAGGATAAAACACCGATTTATGGTAACCTTAAAAAACGAGGAAGATTGGTGGAAATTTACACACGTATTTTTTGAACCGCTTAATTAGCCTTCACCAACTTTTTTAAATCGATAATAATATTTTCTAAGCCATTTATTTTAATTTCATAAATGGTTTGTAATTGCATTCCAAGCTTGCCTTGCGGAAAACCTTTTCGAGCAAACCACTCCAAATAGCTTACAGGCAAATCGGATATTAACCAACCTGCGTGTTTACCAAATGGCATTTTAGTTAATACTAAACTTTTTAATATTTCGGGGTTTGGTTGCAAGTAATAATAGAATAAGTTATGGAATGAAAATGGTAAATTATGCAAGCCTAATACCTTCGGGTTCAATCTTAATTTTTCTATCGCGGTATAAATTACCCAAAGTCATTTTAAATGTTTTTTTACTCATACCAAACACCCGATAAATATCTTCGGTACTGCTTTTATCGTGATAGGGTAAATAGCCATTGTGTTTACGTAACTCACGCAAAATAACATCTCCTTCGTCTTCTACACGCTGGTAACCGGGCTTACCAATCATAATGTCTAATTTGTTTTCCTCTTTTATCTTCTTCACAAAACCAGTAAAAACATCACCTACAAACAAATCTTTAAACACTTCGTTGTAATGAAGCAAGCCTAAATGTTTCTCATTTACGATTACTTGATAACCCAACTCGGTATCTTTATAAACAATACACTGAACAATTTCTTTCTCTCTAACTGTTAATACTTCATTGTTTAACTCATCACTTAGTTTTTCTTTTGCAATAACTTTTCCTGTTGGTGCGTCATACAATATTTTAACTAGGCAATAATCTCCAGTAAGCAAATCATCTTCGTGCATTGATCGAGGCAGAAGTAAATCTTTGGGTAAACCCCAATCTAAAAATGCTCCTGCTGGACTCATGTCCACTACTTTAAGTGTTACTAAATCGCCAACCTTACCTTTAGGTTTTTTATTGGTAGCACATAAAACATTAGTTGAGTCGTGGTATAAAAAAACGGATAACTTATCACCAACCAATAATCCACTATCAGCATATTGCTTTGGCATAAAAGCCATTTGCTCTTTGGTTTCTCCAAACCAATATCCATCCGCTGTTTTTTCTAAAATGGTTAATTCGTAATAAAATCCTGGTTTTAACATATTGCACAAAGGTGCAAAAATTTGCAGTATTATCAGGTATTTTTTTCTGATTAAATTGCTGTTCTTTTATAACGTACTTTTACATTGAACCTCAGGATTGGTTTGTATTAGCCGATTATTTGGCACACATTAGAGACTTATTTAAATATATGTTAATTCAGATACACCTGATCAGAAAACCTTTGGTTTACTGGTTGTAAAAGCCATAATCACTATTAACAACCAAATTCACCATTATGCTCTTGCTTACCAATTGAACCTCCATTTTGTTGCGAAACAGGTTTGGGCAGTCCTTTTAAATTAGATGCTTTTGTGGAATAAAAAACGCCTGATGTTGAAACACCAGTATACTTGGAAGCATTATCAATAATGTAATCAGGGCAAGAATCTCCATCTAAATCGCCAATAAATAAAACAGTTACTGCCCCATCATCAAACCACGGAATAAAACTTAATAGGGTTTCTGTTGATGCTGCATTTTGAACACTGGCGTTAAGCATTAACTTATAATCCATATGGGTTTGCGAACCATTTGGCTCCACCAAATAATCACTTGCAGACAGTGTATATGTAAAACCGTTACTAGTAAAATTCATCATTTCATCTGGCTTGAAGAAGCGTGGTTCAGCAAGTAAATTTTTAACACGTATTAAATCTTTTGTCATGTAATGATTACTGAATAAAAATAAACAGGCTTCTTTCTCTTTAATAGCCACTCCACATTCAAATGATGTTCGTCCATCATCATAATGTATACCTGTTTCAATAAACGAGGTAAGCGTTTTACGTAAGTTGTATGATGTTGATGTTGAATCATAGAAAAGCCCATAAAACTCCAATTTTTTATATTGATCAACCTCGTCCTGTGTGAAGTAATTTTCTAACGATAGCATTACAGCATCTTCTTCAAATTCATTAGGTAAGTTTACTTTTTTAGCTCCTCCTCCAGCCTCACTTACAACACCTATTTCATTGATGCTTTCATCTGTAAGTATGGTATCTATGGTATTTTTTTGTTGATCATTACCCATCCCGTTATTACAGGAAAACAGGGTCATCATTACAGCCATGAATAACATCAGGTTAATTTTAAATTTCATGCGTTTAATTAAATATTGTACTAGAAGCAAATTAAGTTAAATCAATAAAATTACTACTGATTAATTAAGATTTTTTGAGAAGTCATAATTTTCAAATGGTTTTCGATGCAACAATGCCAATAATTAAATTGAATCTGGTTTGTTACCCGTTTACACGGAAGACAATTCAGCGTGAACGGTGGTTATATTTAAAAGTATTGAATTTAAAACCATGTCAGCATTGTATTGATTAAATTTATACTTACATAAAGGAAAAGTATAGCATACACATTCGGCTAAAACAAATAAAAAACAACTTTAAAAAATCCCAAATGGATGCCATAATTATTCAAATAATTATTTGTGTGAATTAAAAGCTGGTTTTATAAGATAATACCGTGTTAGGTTTCCGATGCTTCGGAAGAGCGGAAAGCACAAAGTCGAGAAACGAGTGTGGACTTTCAATGATAACTCGACCATGCAATGCAATAAAGTGGGAACGCAAAAATTTTAAAAGCAGATAGTTAACGATATTTAAGATAGTATGCGTATATCACCGTTCAATCGTTCAGATTACACCTGAACAATCGAGTTACTATTTACCGATACAAAACTTACTAAAAATATTGGCCAATAAATCATCTGTTGTAACATCGCCTGTAATCTCACCTAAATGAAACAATGCTTTACGAATATCAAACGCCAACAACTCGCCTGTAATTTGCATATCAATACCATTTAACACCAATTGCAGCGCTTCGCTGGCATGTTGCAGTGCCTCGTAATGGCGCAGGTTCGTAATAATAACATCGTTTTGCACTTGGTCTTTGCGCACGGTTTCTATTAACCTTTGTTTTAAAACTTCAAGTCCTGTTTTGTCTTTAGCCGAAAGCGAAATGGTTTGCGCATTGGGTATAAGTGGTGTAGTGGTTAAGTCTATTTTATTGGCAACCGGAATTACAATTGCATTGATGTGGTTAAACTGCTCCAGCTCTTGTTTTAATTCTTGTGCAGTGCTGGTAGCGGCATCATACACATAAACAATAATGCTCGCTTTTTGTAATTTATCGAATGTACGCTCAATTCCAATTACTTCTATTTTATCTTGAGAACCAATTCTTATGCCAGCTG
>CALPIR020000048.1 GCA_943323675.2 Chitinophaga pinensis
AAACGTAGGAACAAACCTACCAACCTTTACATCAGCAACCTTGGTAACCAATGATAGCATCTCGGTGGTGTTAACATCAAATGCAACATGTATTTCTACACCAAATGCAACAAGTGCAGCATCGGTAATGACGGTGAATGCAGTTCCAATAATTATTGCAAACACATCTGCCAGTCGTTGTGGAACAGGAACAGTAGTATTAGGAGCCACAGCAAGTGCAGGAACGATTAACTGGTATTCAGCATTAACAGGCGGAACATCATTAGATACCGGGTCGTTGTTTACCACACCAAGTATAGCTGTAACTACTTCTTACTTTGTAGATGCAACAGCTAACGGTTGTACAACAGCATCTAGAATATCAATAGACGCTACCGTTAATGCTTTACCAATAGCAACAGCAACAGCAGCAACAACTCCAACATTATGTGCAGGAGATAGCGTTGTAATTACTGCAAACACAGGCACAGGCTTAACTTACCAATGGTTAAACAATAACGCACCAATTGTAACCGCAACTAGTATCTCATACATTGCAAATGCTGCAGGAAACTACCGTGTATTGGTAGGTAATGCTAGTGGATGTAAAGACACCTCAACAGCAGTAGCAGTAATAGTAAATCCAAAACCAATTACAGCATCTATAATTGGACGAAATTCTGTTCACTCTGATACTGTAGAGATTTATTCTGTAAATAATACCATTGGTTCTTCATATATATGGACCGTTTTAGGAGGTATTAAATTAACTGGTGGAACAACCAACAGCATTACAGTTGATTGGGATGTAGCTTATACGAGTGGTATGGTAAATGTGATAGAAACAAATACTTTTGGTTGTAAAGGCGATACCGTATTTAAACCAATAATTAGTATTGTACCAGTAGAGTTCTTAAGTTTTGATGCAAAACGTGTAAACGAAAGAGTTAACCTAACATGGGTAACAGCATCAGAAATCAACAACAGTCATTTTGATGTAGAGCGTTCAATAGACAATAACCGTTTTGAATTCATAGGAACAGTAAAAGGCAACGGAACCACATCATTAATGAACACATACAGGTTGGTAGATAACATCAAATCGTTAATTAACACCAATGTAACAACGGTTTACTACCGCTTAAAACAAGTTGATTACGATGGAGAGTTTGCTTATACAGATGTAAGAACGGTTGAGCTAAATAACCTTGATGCAGTTGAGCTTACTGTTTATCCAAATCCAAACTACGGGGTATTTAATTTATCTGTTAAATCAACAGAGAAATTAATCACTACGTTTACTATATATGATAACATTGGGGCTGAAGTTTGGAGTTACACAACGACTCTAGAACAAGGCTTAAATACTATTCCTGCTCAACTTCAATTGGCAAAAGGAATGTACAATGTGAGTATGCTAAACAATAAAGGAATACAAACACAAAGATTTATTGTAAAATAACCGTTTATTTCTAAAGGGTTAAATACCAAAAAGCCGACCGATAATTTATCGGTCGGCTTTTTTATTGTCCTATACATGATTGTTTTATTCACCCAATAAAATTAAATCCGCTGTAAACGCTCATGTTACGTACTTTACTTGGGTAATTTTCAAGCATAAAATTTTGTAAACTGAGGCTTTCTCTTATTTTTGTCCAATTTTTAGCTATACCATTAAGGGGTTAAAAATTACACAAAGTCAAATTAACAACCTCAGCACCATGCCAAAAGACCAAAGCATCAAATCAGTATTAATTATAGGTAGCGGACCCATAATTATCGGACAAGCTTGCGAATTCGATTATTCAGGTAGTCAGGCAGCACGTTCATTAAAGGAAGAAGGGATTGAAGTCTCATTGATCAATTCCAATCCTGCAACTATTATGACAGATCCGGTTACAGCAGACCACGTATACTTATGGCCGCTTGATTCTGCTAGTATTGAAAAGATATTACAAGAAAGACAAATTGATGCTGTGCTTCCCACAATGGGTGGTCAAACAGCCTTAAACTTGGCAATAGAGTGTGAAGAGTTGGGTATTTGGGAAAAATACGGAGTACGGATGATTGGTGTTGACACCAAGGCCATTGAAACCACAGAAAACCGCGAAGCTTTCCGCCAAAAGATGATTGAGATTGGTGTAGGAGTTGCCCCATCACGTACTGCTAACTCTTTTTTAGAGGGAAAGGAAATTGCACAAGAAATAGGTTTTCCATTGGTAATTCGTCCTTCGTATACTTTAGGTGGAACTGGTGGTGGTTTTGTATGGAAAAAAGAAGAGTTAGATGCTGCTTTACAGCGAGGCTTATCGGCATCTCCAACTCATGAGGTGCTAGTAGAAAAAGCGGTGTTTGGCTGGAAGGAATATGAACTTGAATTATTACGAGACAAAAACGATAACGTAGCGGTAATTTGTGTTATAGAGAATTTCGACCCAATGGGAATTCATACAGGAGATTCAATTACTGTTGCACCTGCCATGACATTAAGCGATAGTTGTTATCAAAAAATGCGCGATATGGCCATTTTAATGATGCGTAGCATTGGTAACTTTAATGGCGGTTGTAATGTTCAATTCTCTGTAAATCCAGAAGATGAAAGCATCATTGCCATCGAAATCAATCCACGTGTATCGCGTTCATCTGCATTGGCCTCTAAAGCAACAGGCTATCCAATTGCAAAAATTGCATCAAAGCTAGCCATAGGATATACCTTAGATGAGTTAAAAAATCCTGTTACCAAAACCACTTCGGCTTATTTTGAGCCTGCATTAGACTATGTAATTGTAAAAATACCGCGCTTTAATTTTGATAAATTTAAAGGAGCTGATACCACTTTAGGCTTACAAATGAAATCGGTAGGCGAGGTTATGGGTATTGGTCGTACATTTATTGAGGCCCTACAAAAAGCATGTCAATCTTTAGAGATTAAGCGCAATGGTTTAGGTGCCGATGGTTATCAAAGCCGCAACCTAGAAGAAATTGTAGATAAATTAAAGAACCCCAGTTGGGATAGGTTATTTGCTGTTAAAGATGCCTTGAGTTTAGGTGTACCGATTTCATCGGTTGAAAAAATTACCAGAATAGACCGTTGGTTTTTGACACAAATAAACGACATGGTTCGCGTTGAGAGCGACACGCGTAGGTTTAACTTAAAAAACATGCCACGTGAGCTGATGTTGGAGTTAAAGCAAAAGGGTTACAGCGATGTACAAATTGCTTGGCTTTTAGGTGCTGATACAACAGAAGATGAAGTACGTGCCTTGCGTAAAGAAATGGGAATTATCCGTACCTATAAAACGGTTGATACCTGTGCAGCAGAGTTTCCTTCGCCTACTAACTATTTTTATTCAACCTATGATGGTGAGAATGAAAGTAAAGTAAGTGATAGAAAGAAAATTATTGTTTTAGGCTCAGGCCCTAATCGAATTGGACAAGGTATTGAGTTTGATTACAGTTGTGTACATGGTTTATTGGCAGCTAAAGAGTGTGGCTATGAGGCCATCATGCTTAACTGCAACCCCGAAACCGTATCAACTGATTTTGATATGGCAGACAAGTTATACTTTGAGCCAGTATTCTGGGAGCATTTATTAGACATTATAGAGCACGAAAAGCCAGAGGGCGTAATTGTACAGCTTGGCGGGCAAACAGCGCTTAAACTAGCCAAAAAGCTCAAAGAAAAGGGTATAAAAATTATAGGAACTGATTACGAAAGCATGGATCTGTCTGAAGACCGGGGGTCTTTCTCTGATTTGTTAAAAGAATTGGATATACCTTATCCGCAATATGGTGTGGCAGAAGATGCCGATGAAGCAATTGCTGTAGCCAAACACGTAGGTTATCCTGTTTTGGTTCGCCCAAGTTATGTATTAGGTGGCCAAGGCATGAAGATTGTGATTAATGATGAGGACTTGGAAAATGCAGTAATCAGCTTGTTGGGTGATTTACCTGGAAATCGGGTATTAATCGATCATTTCTTGGATAGAGCTGAGGAAGCTGAAGTGGATGTAATATGTGATGGAGAAGATGTACACATTATTGGTATGATGGAGCACATTGAACCTGCAGGTATACACTCAGGAGACTCGAACGCAGTATTGCCTCCGTTTAGCTTAAGCGAAACCGTTAAACAACAAATGGAAGTATACGCCATACAATTGGCCAAAAGCATGAAAATTATTGGCTTACTTAACATACAGTTTGCCATTAAAAACGAAAAGGTTTTTGTAATTGAGGCCAATCCTCGTGCTTCGCGTACCGTACCTTTTATTGCTAAAGCGTACCAAATACCT
Source organism: Chitinophaga pinensis (assembly GCA_943323675.2). Lineage (GTDB taxonomy): Bacteria > Bacteroidota > Bacteroidia > UKL13-3 > UKL13-3 > UBA6183. Next base: position 4,275 of record CALPIR020000048.1, read on the forward strand.
TACATAAATATTGCTACTAAAGTAATGTTGGGTGCAAAAAAATTGAAAGACTTTACCTTCGAGCGTAAACTAGAAGGATATGCGATTAAAGAACCTGTGTTTTCTTTTAACAAGTTTGAAGGGGTGAATAAAGAATTAGGCCCTGAGATGAAATCAACGGGTGAAGCCATTCGTTTTATTAAGGATTTAAACGATCCAGTTTTTCGTCAATGGATTAAAGAAAAAAGCATGTATTTAAGTAAGTAATTTGCTTTTGACCATAAAAACAAAACCCGCTCCGAATGTAAGTTTGGAGCGGGTTTTTTTATTGCATCGAATTAATCTATTTATTCTGAGGACAACAATTCTAGTTTGCAGGTTATGCAAATAAACCAAACAAAGTAAGCATTATATGCAAAAATTAAACACCGCATTTGTATTATTTACAAAGGGCTTATAATTGCATACGTTTACGTTTGTTAAAAATAATGAACATGAAAACAAAGGCATTACTATTTATTCTTTCGGGTTTGCTAATTATGGCTATTGCTTGTAAAAAAGAAGAAGCAACAACAAGTGGATCAATACAAACGTGCACTCTTAACAAAATTTCATATTGGAATGGCATGATGTCTGTTGATATAATTACCGACTCGGCCGGTAACGTTACTAAGTACTATGCATATGATTTAGTTAAAAGTGGAGATAGTGTATTGTTCAAGTTTTTAAATCAAGGTACAGTATGGTATATTTTGTATGATAATGTAAAAAGACCGATTAAATACGAATCTGCTGAAGGATTTGTATATGAGCTAACTTATAACAATTCGAAAGAACAACCATCAAGAATTTTTTATAAAAGTGCCTTCGATTCTTCGGAATCTACAATGCAATTAACTTATACCAATAACAACATAAGCCAAATTAAATGGATTAATGATGGTGAGGAATTAAATCTTGCTGTTGATTATCATTTAAACAGAACAAATAAATTGGCCAATAAGCTTAAATTACTCGTGCCAGGTTGGAAAATGGATATGCAAATACCTTACAATTTTGCTTTAATGTTTAGTGCTAATTTAGCAAAGTCAATTACTTTAATAGGTACAACCGAAGCCCTAAATTACAATTATGATTTTGATAATAATAATAATATAATCAAAGAAGAATTAATATTTGGAGGATCGGATACTTTAGCTACATATTATGGTTACACATGTAAGTAAAATTACTGGAGTCTTCCTGTTGTTATTAATTAATTTAGCTACATCTTGTAACAAAAACAAGCTGGTTTCTTATACACCATCAAATGCAAGTAAGCAATCTGTTGCTTCGGCTGAAATTAATAAAGTTGATGTTGTTGATTTAATATTAATAGATACAATTAATCGCATCGATTCTCCGATTACTAACGATTCAGAAAAAAATAAAGCCATCTTAAAAAAATACTCGTTTGGCGATGAAACAGTTGATAGCAAACAACGGGAAAGAAAAAATCAAGAATCAGGTACTAAAAATCACAAAAAAAGAAAACACACGGTTTTAATTACCGGGATTGGATTGTTTGCCATTGGTCTTTTATGGCTAATACTTGCAGGTAGCGGAAGTGACTTATATTTTACAGATTCAATTTTTACAGGTTGTATTGGTGTGCTTATTTCATTTATGTTAACTTTTATCGGTTTCGTGACAATTATTGTTGGATTGTTTACAACATAGCTTATTAAAAGCTATTATCATAATAGTTAAGATTGTTAAATTTGCTTCTCCAACATCACCACAACCACCTGAAAAATAACCAACATGTGCGTTTGTCTAATTTCTACTTAAAGTGTTTTTTCAGTTATAACGGGCTTCAACCATAATTCTATTTTTTTAAATGATCACCTGTTATTAAACTCAATAAAGTAACCTACCTGAAAAAAATCTCTGCCTGTTTCGTCATTAATTTTATAATCAAATTGGTGCAAGTACCCCGCTTGTATACTTGTTGTTTTGGTAGGCTTGTAAGTTAACGAAGCTAAAAATCTGTTTCGCTCAAAATAGGGTTCGTTGTTGGTAAAAAACACTTCATTACTTAACCCCAATAAAAAGGGTTTATAGCCAATATGTGCTTTGCCAAAACTATACGACAACCCAAGGCGGTACCTAAAACGGTTGCGGTAACCCGAGGTTGTAAATCGCATTTCTGCACGATAACGCTGCTCCACTTTAATTTTACCAAACATTTGCGTTAAAATTACCTGTGGCCACAACCTAAATTCATTATTATTTTTTGGTAATAGAAAGTCGCCCCCTTCTTTATATGTTTGATAACTTCCACCGCCAAGCCCCACTTTTAAATCAGTGTTAACTTTATACATCAGCCCCGCCTTGTACTCGTAATAATGAAAATGATTGTAAAGCTTGAGTGAACGCAATTGTGCCTCGCCAAAAAAGTTAAGCTTTGTATTGTGGTTATATTGCAGGTTTATGATGTTCCATGAACCCAAGCCTGTTGTTTGCGAAAAGGTGTTTTTTGTAAAACAAAAAAATAGGAGTGTACCTATACAAAGTTGTTTCATTTAATGGTTTTGGGTTGGCTGTTAATAGCAAATGACTAAGGTTGTTAGCACATATAAGTTTTGCACTTTTCCTGTTTTATTAACTGTTGTGTTTGATATCACATCATCACTGGTTTTTTTATAACGCCATGAGAATTTTTAAGCTCATATAGAATCGCGTATACTGCTATACTAATTATGGATGCAAAAAAACACCAAACCGATACAATATAGTCGTTATAAAACATGGTTGTAATTATATATGAGATAAAAATCGCTGTGCCTAACATCCACATTCTATTAATTCGTGAAAAGAATGGCGGAAAAACGGTAGCGATAATGTAAAGTAACCCACAGTAGCGGCTAATTGAGTCAGGGTAATTTTGCCCATATGCAATATGATACCCTATTATTTTTGCTTCAACCGGAAAGGTTAATAGGCAATAAGCAAGATAACTTGACACAATCGCACCGATGCCAACCAATATCTTTTCTACTTTTCTTTGCTTATCTTTTGGTTCAAGTTTTAGAATGGAATATGGAACCCAAATGGGCCAAACAACTTGAGCAAAAAATAAAAAAACATAAGTAGTGACCTGTTGCAAAAAAGCATAATCTGTATTCGTAAGAGATAGCCATAATAAGCCTTCAGTTATTTGTTGAACTGCAAAAACCAAAGGGATGCTTGCAAAATAAATGTGTGATTGCGATTGTGGTTTTGCTTTCTTAATTGATGCAACATATATGCTGGATAGCACAACACCTGCACCGAAACTTGCACTGGCTGAGAAACACATAAGCGTTTGTTTTTTAATGAAGCGAAATTGATTATACCGTTGGATTATTAGCTTTAAAAGCAAACGGAAAGGTTGATATATCCATATCAAATATAGCTAAATGTTATTAACTAATGTTCATGATTTAAATACAAATTTGTTGCGGCAAATAACCTGAACAAAACTAATTTTCTGATAGCAAACGTAATCTTGTTAAAAACTTTTTTTCTAGATAGGGTTACCAGCAAGGGGGTAAAAAACAAGGAGCTGTAGCTTCTAAAGGTGTTTATTTGGCAAGATGGCAACAATTTTTCAATCGAGTATTAAGCAAGTTTGTGAAGCCGACAGATAGGATTTTAATTGATTCTATTAAATTAACATGGCATTTAAGGCATGTATATACAGGTAATCAGGAATTTGATTTAAAAACAACAGGGTTGTTAACGCTTAATTTTTCTAGGAGATTTATCTAACCTAAAAATATACGTTCAATTGTCCAATATAATGCAATGCAACCTATAACACTTGAGATAGGAAAAACAATTCTTTCTTTATACCAGGCTTCTTTACTAAACCATTTGCTTACTAAAAAGTAGGTCAAAAGAATTACCGAGATTTGTCCCACCTCAACCCCAATGTTAAAAGAAAGTAATGCACTGAAAAAATTGTTTTGGGGTATTCCAACCTCTTTTAATGCACTAGCAAAACCCATCCCGTGTATTAAACCAAAAACGAAAATAATTAACAATCGGTATGAACTTATCTTGCTATGTAAAATATTTTCAATGGATATAATTAAAATTGAAAACGCAATAAGAGGTTCAATAATTCTTGTGTCTGGAACAATATAACCTGCAGTGCTTATGCCTAACGACAAGCTATGTGCAAGCGTGAAAACAGAACATTGAATGATAACCGATTTTATATTAGAGTTAAGAAAAAAAATACTAATTACAAAAAGGATATGGTCAAATCCCAATGGGATTACATGGGTAAACCCTAACAACAAATATTGCTGTATGACTTCAGTTAGCGGCATTTAATTAATTTACTCTTTTAAAAGTTTGATGATTGAAGTTGATTTGTCAACTACTTTTAAAAAGTAAATTCCATTTGGAAGAAAAGAAAAAAGCTGTTCCTCTATAAATTTACCACTATAAATAATGGCACCTATACCATTGGTTAGTTCAAAACTTTCGTTACCCGTTTTGTTTTTTAATATTATGCTTGATGTAAATGGATTTGGAAATACAGATAGACTTGTTAATTGAGTTTCTTTAATCCCTGTTGTTGTCTGAATTCCTTTCACACAAATCAAATTGTGCTTAACAGTCTTTGCATCATATGTTGTAATGCCAAACTGTGCATTTAAATACCACGCTCTTGTTGATTGATTTGTGATGCTTGTAGAAGACCAATACTTTTTTGTGCCACCAGTAATAAAAAAATTTGTATTTAAAGAAGGGTTAATCAAAGTCACATCATTGATTGATTGTAATTCTTTAATGTTGGGTAAACGCCAATCACTTGTTCCTGCTAGTGAAAGGGTATCGGCATAAGTTAGTGCTTGCTCCCATGAAAGAGTATCCGTGTAAGGGGATTTTTGCCAAATAAGACCAGTAATGTTATCTGTAATTGTACCGTTGTTATTGTCTGTAAAATGATTTGGAATTACTGTTGGAGTTGTAATATCTCTAACTGCTCTTACATGAAATCTTTTTATTCCGCCAGCACTTATGGTCTCGATTTTAGGGTGGTTGCCAATTCCTCCCCCAGAATTTGTTGCCCAAACTTTTGTGTTATCATTTGCTTGTCTGTCGCTTGTCCACCAGTATTCGGCAAGTGATGAATTAAACACGCTTGCATCCAATGCAGGATTCGAGTTTTGATGATTTAGAATGCTGAATGCCTCGAGAGCGTTTGGCAATCGCCAATCAGAATGGCCTCCCAAATCTAGATTATTGCAATAAATTATAGCATTTTCAATAGTCATTTCTCCACCATCTGTTTGTTGCCACATTAGGCCTGTAACAGTATCGGTTATTGTTCCATTTCCGTTTTTGGTAAAAAAAGGAGGGAAAATATTGTAATCATTATCTTCGCCAAAAGTTGTTGTATAACCTGTTGTAACTCCTGTATCTGGAAGGCGCATCATCGTTTTAATAACACTTTGGGAAAATGCTGTAATAGCCATTAAAAACGATGGAATGACAAGGATTGCTTTTCTCATTTATTGAATAATAAGTTTTTTAATTAATTGATAATTACCAACTGTAATTTTCACAAAATACACTCCACTAGAAATGTCATTCAAAGATATTTTTTCGGTATATTTATTTGTTTCAAAAACGTTATCACCATATAAATTATAGATACTAATGTTTTTAATTTCGCTGCTGTTTATTGATTTATCAAGTGTAATTTGAAAGTCGTTTTTTGCTGGATTAGGATAAAGGTTAATGGCTTTATCCATGTTGTCCATTTCCAAAACACCAGTGGTTAATGAAACTGTGTATCTCACAATTACTTCATTATCTAAAACAATATTATTACTCCAAATAAACTGCGCGTCATTTGAAGGATTATCAAAAATATTTGTGAAATTGGTGTAAGCTGGTTTGTTATCTATCCCTACAGTTGCATTGGAATATGTAGTAGCAGTTGGAAATATCGAATCATTAAAAGATGCACCCATCCAGTTTGTTGGTCTGTTCCAATGCAAGCCATAATAATTTGTTCCGTTGTTTGCATCTTGTGTGCTACAGTTAGCTGAAATCCGCTGGATACCGTTTTCGGTTGGGCAAGTTAAATCAATGATTGGAGCTGTATAAAAAGTTTGTGCCTTCCAGTCGCTTCCCGTTTTTGCAATTATATTATTTAAAGAGTCTTTGAAAACAGCTACCATACCTCCATCACCCATGTGGTATTGAAAGCCATTGCTGTTTTCGCAACCAACTCCTAAAAGTTCTTCCCAATCTACTAGTAGCATAGCAATTGTAAATGGCCTTTTCACTCTAAACCGTACAATGTTTGAATTGAATTGAGTAAAGGGAACATTGTCTTTACCAACGGCTACTCCATTAATATACATTTCAAAATAATTATCAGCAAAAACAAATGCTGTTATTACTTCTCCATCTTCATCAATATTTACAATATCAGCGCCATTTAATGCAGCTAAAGCAGCTACATCATTTGCATATAAATTTCCAGAGCAGGGGTTGTAAAGGTTAGAAGCAAATGGAAACGAATTGTTTGTAAAATTTACTGTTGCAGGTACTGTCCAAACTGATGAATTTGTAGCAACAATAGAGCCAACATCGGTAACCCTTCCATTGGTACAAATATGTAAATTCGAAACTGTTTTGGTTGCTAATCCTTTGGTAACAGAGGCTGTTCCAGTATATTGAGCATTTACACAAATTGGCAAACACAGTAAGAATAAATAAGTTATTTTTTTCATTGATTTTATTTATTCTTTATTGAACAATTAATTTTTTTGTAAGTATGTTATCTGAAAATTGAATTTGCATCAAGTAGATTCCTTTAGTGATCTTCTTGACTTCAAAATCGCTTTCAAAGTGATTTGTTTGATACACTAAATCACCTTTTAAATTATAAATTGAAATTAATTTAACCTCATTTTGTTTAATGCTATTCTTTAATTGTAAGTGAAAGATACCATTATTCGGATTTGGAAAAATTAAGATATCTGAAGCCGAAAAGGTAGGTTCGATTATGCCCGTAGAGGGCACAATACATTGTACAAAACCAGTGTAGTTTTTTGTTGAATCAAGACCACCATTCGTATAGTACTTAAAAGTATAAATTCCACTAGCCGACCAGCTATAAACAACTGAATCAGTTTGCCCATTTCTAGTATAAGTTAAATTGTATCCGTTGCTAATCGAGTTTGGGGTACATGATGTAATTAATGCTCCATTTAAAGGTGTTAGCCCTGGCCTAACTGGTTTTGCAGTTGCTTGTGGAATTAATTGATGTGTAGCGTCTTCGGTAACTTCTCCTGCCATCCTTGCAATCATATAAGGTGCTGATGATGTTCCGTGATAATGATAATTGCCATTATATAAATGTCCATGATTGGCATCGAGAGTTTGCATTGCAGTTCCATCAGGTTCAACGCTGCCATATACTCCATAGCCATCAAGGCCAAAAGCAATTGGCAAAGTAGTAGCCGTGTAATTATATAAGTGTAATGGTGCAATATGATAATGATAATCATCTGCTCTTCCACAATGCCCGCCATAAGTATCTAATTGACCATCTAAATAAGAATCTACTCCAGTGTTGGTATGCACATTGAAAATTGGAATACCATTAACGGCAAGGGCAATTGCTCCTCTAATAAAATGAACACTATCAACAGGAATTGGATTGGTTGCGAAAACTGGATTTAATGGTATAGGCCAAGCATTTGCTCCAATATAACATTGTGGAATAGGAACTTGTTGTTGCCAACCGCGGTTTGAAATTCCAACCATCATGTTGTGGGTAGTAGGAATCCCTTTTGATTCTACATAAAAATAAACGGTATCCCAATAAGTATTCACATGGGGTTTAAAGGCTACAAATGCAGAATCTATAAAGGTTGGAGCAGTTTTGGTTTTCAAAGTTTTCAAGACTTTTTTGGTGAAACTATATAGCGTGATGCTCATACCGAATACCAAAATAGGAATCAAATATTTCAATTTCTTTTTTTCTGCAAATGAAATAACAAACAAACCCAAAGCAACAAGTAATACTATTACAATCCAAAACTGATTATTAAAAAAAGATTGAACGCTTATAGGGGTATTCTCCTTTGCATGTATTTGATTATTCAATGCATTTACCCATTCGCTTTTTTGCAAAGCAAATGCTTGGTCTTGCTTTGATAAGGAGGCCAAAGGATATGCTGTAATTTTATTGTTAGCATCCTCTATAAAAACTTTTCCGTTTTTAAGTAAGTAAAAAGAGCCATCAATTATTCTATTTTCAGATTCAATATTCCATTCACGTAAAATTACTTTTCCATAATTTATGTCGTGTGCGTTAATGAAATTAACAATTAAGCTAAATAAAAGAATGGTGATTAATTTTTTCATGTTGTTTTATTATTTTTTTACCCGTTTTTTAATCAAGTGATGTTAAAAGATATACCAATCTTTAACCATTCCCAAAGTCTGCCAACCACAACCACTTACCTAATTTTCTTTTGGTTTTAATTGGCCATTAATGCTTGGTTAGATGGTTTAGAAGTATACCAATCTTATTAAATACAAATAAACGCCAAAAGGCTCAATTTAGTAATTTTGTTCCTTCTTTCAAAGCGAGTCCTATGCAGTTAATTAATTTGAAAATGCAATTGATCGTTTTTTGCTGTTAAGGATTATGAATATCGTTTGGCTTTATTCAATAATTAATTTCTTTGTGGTGGTTGCACCTTCTAGTTTTATTAATATGTTATACAACCCTTTAGGTAAGGTAGAAATATTGATTAAGTATGCTGTTGCGGGCAGCATATTTTCTTGTCTATAAAGCGTTCTACCAAATAAATCAACCAATTCGATGGTGTAATTTTTAAGCAAATATTTTTTTACTGTTACGGTAATATTGTTTTTAGCTGGGTTCGGAAAAACAACTAATTCGTTTTGTAAATCTACACCATTTATT
>CALPIR020000049.1 GCA_943323675.2 Chitinophaga pinensis
AACGCTAAACGATGCAATGCCATTCTGATCGGTTTGTGTTTGTGCACCAAAATCCATCTTACCTTGTTCAACAATCATTTTCATAGGTAAATAAGGCACCATGAGTTTACCTTTGTTGGTGTCAGTAAAAAACACCTCCACATCAAATGGATGTTGAATGGGTTTTCCAACTTTACCACTTAATAAACTTACTTTACTTTTAACAGATACAACGTATAACTGTTTTTGTATGGATGAAATGAGCTCATTAACTAGGTATACATTTTTACCGAGGTATTCGGTTTGTAAATCTTCATTTAAATAATCCTGAATGGTGGTTAATGCTTTAAGTTTTAATCGTAATACTTGTACATAGTTTGTTTTCACATCCAACTCTTCGGTACGGGCAAAAAAATCTTCGGCACGCGCAATGGCATTCATCATTCTTTTCCTACGCATTTCGGCATATTGCGATTTATTCAAGCGCATATAAATCCAAAAGTATTCGGCATTTTCCCAGCTATCAACAACCTCATAATTCTCAATTTCGTTGAGAGCCGTAATTTTCACCAAGCTTTCAAACTGCTGTTTAAACTCTGCATTATTTTGCAATGATTGAAGTACAGAGTTAGAAGATACATTTACTTTAATTTCTGAAATCAAATCATTAAGTGCTTCCTTTTTAGCAGCTTGTTGGTAGTTTTGGGTATTGTTGTTTTTTTGCGCAATACCAACACCCACATAGAATGCATCGTTAACCGGGCGCTGGTTTACCCATGTTGGTTTTTTATTGGCTTTGTGTGATGCACAGGAAGCCAAAGTAAAAACTGCAAGTAATAATGTTAAATACTTAAACATGGAATTGGGTTGTTGAAAATGAAAACAATAGAAACAAAAAGAACACGCAGCGAAAATTCTCCGTGTGTTCTTTTTGGGGTGATTAAACAATAAAACTAGTTGCCTGACTTCTCTTTGGCCAACTTCTCCATTTCACTGTTAAATATTTCTTCAAACTTTTTCTTATCGTAGTCTTGAGCAATTTTTTGGTTTTGTCCAATTGCTTTATCCATACCTTCTAACACTGTTTTTTTATTGGCTTCAATAGCAACCCAATACGTATAGGTATTGTTGGTTTCTTTAAAAATTTTCTCGCCTATTACTGCTACATCAGTTAAACTTTGGTTGGTTACCTCACGGGCCAACTCTTCAAATTTATTGGTAAACTCTTGGTTAGTTCCAATCTGACGTTGGTTGGTATATTGTTCAGTTACTTTTTTCATGGTGGATTGAATCATACCAGCCATTTCACTCTTTGCATTTTGTAATGCTATCTTTTTTGCAGTAACCATGTCTATACTGTTTCCTGAAGAACGGGCTCTGAATATTTCTTTGTTGGTTTCAAATTCTTTGCCCATAAAAGGAACACTAATTTCTGTAGCTCCTGTTTGCTTTTCTATGGGTGTACCTTTTTTCGACTTACATGCTACAGTAACGCTAGCCATGGCCCCTAATAATACGGCTGCACTTAGCAGCTTACTTGCCTGATTTTTCATAGTAATAATTGTTAAAGTTTAGGTTCAAAATTAATTTATAACTCGACTTTATCAAATGCAATGCCAAGATTCTTAAAAACAGCTAAAACAATGCTAAAACCAAGTAAATTAAATCCTAAAACAAATCCTCCTTAATTTGGTGGATTATACTTTGGGTATGATCGTAACCTGTTTGTAATATTTGTTGGGCAGAAGAGAGTTTAAATAAATGAAAATCCATTAACCCAGGAGGCTCAATATAAATATCGCATTTGGGTATATTGGGTTGCACATTTGCCCTAACAGCTAAGTGCATAATTCTATCTGCATAATTCCTTACCGATGTAAATTGCTTGGCCTCACTTACAGGGTTTACATTAACACCAATAATATCATCACAAAGCAATTGAATTGGCTCTACTGGCAGGTTGTTCATTAATCCGCCATCCACATAATAGTCGCCATCAATAAGCATAGGTTTAAGCACCATAGGAATAGCGCAACTGGCCATTACTGCAGGCATTAACTGTCCCGTATTAAAATAGTGCACACGTGCTTTGGTAAAGTTTGTTGCACAAATGTGTAATGGCAATTTTAAATCTTCAAACGTTTGGGCACGCAATTGTTTTTGCAATGTCCGTTGTAAGCCATCAGCTTTTAACAATCCAAATGCTGGCCTGTAAAAACTAAGTATTTTGTATATGTCAAGCTTTGCAAAAATTTCAAAAATTTCATCAGGAGTATACCCATCCGCATACAAAACACCTACTATACTACCTGCACTAGATGAAGAAATCACATCCGGGAAAATGCCGTTTTCATTAAGTGCTTTAAGTACGCCAATGTGAGCAAATCCCCTTGCACCACCACCCGAAAGCACAATGCCTAATTTATGTTTTTTCTCGGTATCAGGTTGCTTCATCACACTTTAAATTTACAATAAAGTACGAACAATTAAAAACGAACACCACCTGTTACGGCAACATTTATCATGGTATGGGCGGCCTTTCCTGTTGGCGAGTAACCACTGTTTAATTGATAGGGGGTATAAAACTCATTGTACGTGGTGTGCACCAATGCTAAATCAATAAAATAAACACCATCATTATAACCTGTACCTAAACTATATCCTTGGCGCGTTAAATCATCTTTACTTACACCAGCAATTTCATTTTTGTAAGGGCTGGTAGCCAAATTATAACCCGCACGAAAACGGTATACATCTTTTATTTTAAACTCTGCCCCTACCCGCAACTGATAGGCTTCCTGGAAATTATCCCGTGCACGGGCATTGGCATCACTAAACTCCCCCATATTAGCAGATGATAAACGGCCCTTTGCATAATTTACCATATCTGCATCAACTGAAATAAAACCCAAACGAGGATGAATGAGCATAGCACTTGCAGTGTATCTTGCAGGCGTAATAAGTTGGTATTCGTAGGTTCCTTTTGGACTTTCAATATTCATTTGCCCAATATTCGGCCACCTGATGTCGCTACCGACCTTGTATTGGTAATCATCTTTCATATTAATACGTGATGCGGTTTGAACCGATATACCAAACCTGAAGAAATCAATAGGGCGAAGTATAAAACCAAACCTACCTGCAATACCTTGTCCAGCCGTTTTTATATCTGTATGTAAATAACTTGAACGGTAAAAATTCCCAGCAGTATCTGAAGTGGTTGTAGTAACTGTATTATTGGGGTCACTCTCGGTGAAAACAGATTTATATTCTTGGAGTAATTCATTGAAAACAAGACCCACACCCAAGTATAAAATATTATCAAAATTTATTGCTCCAGAAAAGTTGTACTCATCCATTGCCCCACGTTTAGTAATCTGTTGAGATTGTTTAACGCGGTAATCATTATCCCCATTAAACCATGGCGAATAGTAGGTTGAGTTGTTGTTAGCAGTATCAATTAAATAGGCATTCCAACCCATGTTATAAAATTCAAACTCGGTTCCGCTAGCGCTAATTTGGTTTGATGGAATACCATTTGATTGCTCCACAAAAAATTGAGAAAGATTACTTTTAGTATTGTAGCCTTCCATAAAAATATTTTGCTGAAAATGATTGGTACGGTTATGCCCGAAAGAAAAGTTATAGTTGATAATCCCCTGATCAGCATCACCACTTAAACCCGAATTAACTTTACTTAGCACCACGCCAAATGAAGGAATATTAAAATTGGTTCTGCTCTCATCTAAGCTATTGCCCAAAAAACTACCCGTTGTTAAAGTACCTGTTACAGCAGCTGATAAATGAAATTCATTTCTGCGATACAAACCCAATCCTGCCGGGTTTAGGTAGGTTGATGAATAATCTGCGCCTACAGCACCAAAAGCACCACCTACACCTTGCGACCGCGCAGTACCTATATTATACTGTTGTGAATAGCGTAAAATATCTGATTCGTTTTGGGCTTGGGCATAGCAACTTATGACCACAGCAGCCATCATTAATTTATACTTGTTCATTTTCGTGTTTATCATTAAGAATAAAGAAATAACCATTAATTAACGTGGACGAGAACGTGGTGCACTTCCTCCGCCTGAGCTACCTCTGCTTCCACCACTTGGCGGAGAAGATACTCCTCCACCGCTTCTTGATGGCGATGGATTATAATTACGTGGTGCAGGTGTAGTTTCGCGTGGCGCATCGTTGCTTCTAATGGTTGGCTCATCCCTTCTATTAGGCGTAGGCTGAGTATTATTTCTATTGTTTAAATTTGGCCTTGAAGGCGCAACTTCACGTGGTTTTGAAGGCGCAACTTCTCTGTAATTACGTTCTTGATCTACGCTTTTAGGATAGGTATTATAAGACCTAGGAGTTGTATTTCTGTATTGATTAGGTGCAACATAAACAGGTTGCCCATCGCGATTAATTAATTGTGGATCATTGCCCGAACGAGGCATAACTATTTTACCTTGATTGGGTTGTGGTGTTTGAGTTTGACCACCTCGAGGCATAGATACCCTGCCCCCATCTGCACTCCTAGGCATGTTGGTTCCTGCGCCATTACCTCTTGGACGAGAAATTTTGGCAGGTGCGTTGTTTTCGTATTGATTATGCCCCCAACCACCAACATAATGATGTGGCCTATTACCCCAACCATACCAATTATTATAACCATAATAACCACCCCATCCCCATGGGTTATATCCCCACGGATTGTAACCCCAAGAATTAAAACCCCAAGGACTGTTAAAACTATTCCATGGCGAACACCAATTGTTACCTCCCCAAAAAGGATCGTAAAAAGAATTATAATGTGGCCAACCCATTCCGTAGCCTGTATTCCATCCATTATTAAAACCACTATTAAAGCCCATACCTATTCCCCATCCTGAAAAATTATTCCATCCAAAGTTTAAAGTAGGTTGACCCCATTGGTTAAAGCGACCCGGATTATTGAAATAACCACCATAATTGCCTGCATATTGTCTGCGAAGCAAACTCGCTTCATTGGCTTCTTCTTCATCACCCGAGTATGGCACCGTGCTCAAAAAGCCATCATTGTTAGAAATAACACCCATACTTTGCGTTTCTTGAGAAGCTTTGTATCTTTTATAACCATCAGCAGCATTCGGATTGGTATAATCTTTCCCATCATTATCCGGGTTAGATTGGTATTCTTGTTCAATCTGATTTTCGTTACCATACTGGGTTGGATACTTTTTAATGAGCTCATCAACATCAACCTCCGGAACATAAATCGGCTTAATACTAGAATCCTTTCGATAAAAATAAACATCATCCTCAAACCTGTTTAACACACCTTGAGGGGTATTACACGAAACCAGTGTAATTGCACCAAATAGTATGGCAGAAAAGATATTTAATTTAGGATATAGCATAATACTGTGTTTTATAGCTGTGAAAATATAATTTTGTTGCCGATTTACAGTTATAGACAAATACTATTCCAAAAACTCCAAACAAATGGATAATAAAAAAGTAAAAAGAAGCGATGACTATAGTGCATGGTATAATAATTTGGTTAAATCTGCTGATTTAGCAGAACATTCAGCTGTTAAAGGTTGTATGGTAATTAAACCTTATGGTTATGCTATTTGGGAAAAGATGCAAGCTGAATTAGACAAACGCTTTAAGGAAACAGGACATCAAAATGCTTATTTTCCGTTGTTTATCCCAAAATCGTTTTTTACTAAAGAAGCAAGCCACGTTGATGGTTTTGCTAAAGAATGCGCAGTTGTTACCCATTACAGACTTAAAACAGCCGAGAATGGAGAAATTGTAGTAGACGAAACGGCCAAACTAGAAGAAGAATTAATTGTACGTCCAACATCTGAAACCATCATTTGGAATACATACCGCGACTGGATTAAGTCGCACCGCGATTTACCCATTTTGGTTAACCAATGGGCTAACGTAGTAAGGTGGGAAATGCGTACCCGTTTATTTTTACGCACCACCGAATTCTTGTGGCAAGAAGGACATACTGCCCATGCCACCTCTGAAGAAGCTGTTGCGGAAACCAAACAAATGTTGGAAGTATATGCCGATTTTGCAGAAAACATTTTAGCTGTACCAGTAGTAAAAGGTATTAAAACAGCCAACGAACGCTTTGCCGGAGCTATAGAAACCTATTGTATCGAAGGTTTGATGCAAGATGGTAAAGCCTTACAAATGGGAACATCACATTTTTTAGGACAGAATTTTGCAAAAGCATTTGATGTAAAATATGCCACAAAGGATAACAAACAAGAATATGTTTGGGCAACTTCATGGGGTGTATCAACCCGTTTAATGGGTGCATTAATTATGAGCCACAGTGATGATGAAGGATTGATACTACCGCCAAACTTAGCGCCAATTCAAGTAGTTATTGTACCCATTATTAGCAAGAAAGAAGAAGAAAAAGAATTGGTTTTAAATAAGGCCAAGGAAATTCAAACTGCTTTGCGCAAAAAAGGCATTTCTGTGAAATTAGATGACCGTGATAACACCACTCCAGGTTATAAATTTGCCGAATATGAATTGAAAGGTGTTCCTGTGCGCATAGCTATAGGCCCTAGAGATGTAGCAAACGAAAGTGTAGAAATAGCGCGAAGAGATACCAAAGAAAAACAAGTAATGAGCAGTATTGACATTGATCATAAAATTGAACATTTACTTACCCAAATACAAGCTAATATTTACCAGAAGGCACTTGATTACCGTGACCAACATATACATAACGTAAACACTTGGGAGGAATTTATAGATGCACTTGAAAATAAAACAGGATTTGTAAGTGCACATTGGGATGGCACATCAGAAACAGAAACAAAAATTAAAGAGTTAACAAAAGCCACCATAAGATGCATACCACTTAACAATCCGTTGGAAAATGGCATTTGTATACTAACCGGATCACCAAGCGAACAGCGTGTGCTATTCGCAAGGGCTTACTAATTTATGTTAGAAGAAACGCTGTAAAATTCATAAAAAAGTTTGATGTATAATTAACTAAAACCATGATTGAACCTAAAATCAATACGATACACGAGTTACTTTGTAAAAAATCATCTACAAAACAAGATGTGTTTACTAAAACGCAATCTATTTTTAGAGACCTTAAAATGGTGATGCGTGATATAGAGTCAGAGCTAAATCCAAAACTTGGGCCCAACGCACCTCATGTTGAAGTTAAATACATGGATAAAGGTGATTTTGAAGCGCATCTTAAATTTAGTGGCGATACACTAGTAATTATGATGCATACCAATGTTTTTGATTTCGATAACGACCATTACGTGAGCAAAAGCAATTATGTAAAAGAAGATCCATTACGCGAATTCTGTGGTTTAATTCAAATCTATAACTTCCTATCCGACTCTATAAAATATAACCGTGAGCAGGATATGGGTTATCTAATAGCTAGGATTTTTTTAAATAAAGAAGAGCACTTTTTTATAGATGGAAAAAGACCACTATCTTTTATGTTTGATGATTTATCAAAGAATGTAATATCAAAAGAAACATTGCGTCAAATCATTGAGGAGGCTATGCTTTTCTGTTTAAACTTTGATTTGATAGCACCTCCTACAGATGCCATAAATTTCATAACAGTGGAACAAAAAAACATGATGAGTTACAGCAGTGGTATGCCTACTGGGAAATTATTAGGATTTACTATGCAAAAAAATGAAGATACTATTCTATAGTATCTTCATTTAAAGTTTTAATAATTATATTAAGTGCAACTAAACAAGTGCTTTAGATTTTGCATCAAAAAAAACAAAGTAAATCATAAACCAACAGTTAGTTTGTTTTAACAATTTTAATCGCTTTTTGATTATTAAATTTAAGAAAGTAAACACCGTTATTAAGGTCATTTGTATTTATGATAATGGTGTTACCGTCTTTTTCTGTTTTGTAACCCTTCAAAATTCTCCCCCCTATATCACATAATAGCATTTCACCATCAACTTCAAAAGCCGGATAAGTTATACTAACACGATCAGAAAATGGGTTGGGCATAACGTGTATATTTTGAGCTAGATTGAAGTCGCTATTTTTAACAATACTCCTTAAATCAGTTTTACTAAATCTCCCATCTATATCAACTTGTGCTATTCTATAATATATATAACCATTTGGAAGTAGGCTAATATCATCTTGGTATTGATAAGCCATCAGAAGATTGGTATTCAAAGTCCCATCAATTTGTTTCACGGCAGTGAAATTTACACCGTCTAAAGATCGTTCAACCGAAAAGTATTTATTGTTTAGTTGCGAGGCAACGGCAAACTGAATTTCTGCATGATTTTCAGATAGCTTTTTCACTTCAAAAGAATTCCATTTTACTGGCAAAGTTGATGATGTAAACAAACCAGCATCAGCACCAATATCTACAGGACTTAAACTGCTACGTATTTGGCCATCAAAATCAATTGTTACGGCAGCAATTGGGGTACCGTTAGATTCAATTGGTGTTATACCAAACACGTGTAAATCTATAGTTTGTGCATTCCCGTTAGGATTAATGAAATTAGGATTAACAACACCACTAACTGCATCTGTATTGGTAACATTACGTAAAAGTGATAGCGAGTCGTAAACAGTATTCCCAACTTCGGCCAAAGCACTGCCATTACCAAGTCTGAAATAACAGTTGTGATTTGAAATAAATAAATTTGGTGAAGCTAAACCCAATGCAAAATTTCTTTTTACGTTACCATTTGAAAAGTTTCTTTGATTCACTAAAATATTATTAATGGAAGTTAAACTTCCATTGCCATTTCTTTTCACAGCGTAGGTACTGGAAGTGCTATTAACTAATGTCCCTCCTATAAAAATGGAGTTATGCCATAAGGTAGTATTATCAGATGAGTTTATCTCAACTCCACTGATATTGATTGGCGAAGTAATTGGTAATCCTATACTACTAATCCCTAAACGAATCATGTTATTAGTTAGCTGAGCATCGCCTTCTTGTAAAACGATACCCCCCATTTGTGTATTAGAACTACTTGTTGTTACTTGAAATGAGTGAATGAAATTTCTAGAAATATCGAATAAACTTGGGGAAATACTATTAATAATTATACCCGCAATATTAGCAGCTCCTGATGGTGATAAATTACTCAGGGTTGAAATGGTATTGCGATTAATTAATGTGTTGGTAAAGCTTGGATAGTTTGGGTTTGAAATTTGAATTGCTTTTATAGGATAAAAATTAGTAGTTAGTGATGAGGTTGAAACCGTTAACTGATGAATATTATTTAAAGATATAGTTGATCCACGAGCTTCCAATAAATCTATACCCACCATCCTATCAATTGCAGTGGGGCCGTTAAAATTATTTCTTAATCCGCTTATGGTATTACCCGTTATGTTAATGAGTTCATTTCTTGAAACAAACCCAGGAAATAAATAATTAGATATCCCGATAAGCGTTTGCTGACTTGATGATGCGGTGTTGGATGCTAAAATACTATTGTTACTAATTAAACTTCCTATCGTGTTATTACTTAAAACACCTGAACTTTGCATGGAGATACCCAAGAATTGAAACCCATTATTACTTGAAGGGCCAGACATGTTGAAACCACCAATTTGGTTGGCATTACAAACAATATTTGAGGTGTCTGGAGCATCAATTAATATACCCGCAACAAGCATAGTTGATGAGCCTTCATTGATAATGTTTATACTCGAATTACCAGTATCGCGTCCTATAATGTTATTTGATATGTTAACTCCAGTAGCTTTAAGTTGACTTGTAAAACGTATCCCACAAAATCCCGGGTATGAAGAGAACAAAGCAGATGACCCTATGAAATAGTTTCTTATGGTGTTATTAGCTATACTAAAATTAGTTGTACCAAGTATTGAAATATCTATAGGAATAATTCCATTAAATTCACTTACGGGACCAAGTTCCCATGGGTTTCCGGTTGCTTGTTGATTGCTGCCTCCAATGATATTATTATTAATAATAAACGATGAATTTATGTTGGATGAAATTCTAATTCCACTCAGTATATAAGGATTCTGAAATGAATTTGAAGAAACAGATTGCGTTTCATAAATACTGTTGTTGTTGATAGTAAAATCCGTAAACGCTCCCTCGATGGTGATTGCTCCATTTGATCCACTATAAAACCTACTTAAACCCGCAAAATCATACATTAAGTTGTTACTGATGGTATTATTTTGACTAACCACGGAACCAAAACTATAAAACGTTAAAAGTGACGAAGGGGGATTAATACCATATATTTCATTATTAACAATTGCATTGTTATTGCTACCCGCAATAAAACCATTACTTGAATAAAATGTGATATTACTCGAAAATGGGAAAAAACCATTTCCATTATCATTTAGTCCAATTCTACAAAATCGAATGGTGTCATTTGAACAATCATCAGCAAAAGCCACTGTATTAATACCATTGTTGCAGAGCAATGTGAGCGCCCTATTGGAGCCTTGACCACCTGGTCTGCCATCAATGATAAAATTACTTGTACTTGTAATTGCAAATACGGAATTATTAGTTGGCGCCAATAATACCAATGAAGTTACATTAGCAGCAGGCCTAATGGTAAGCGTTCTGGTTAAAGAGGTTCCTATACCTGAAACATTAATAGGGTATGATTCAAATGCGTTATTATAATTGGTATTAAGTTGTATAACTACAGAACTTAACATCCCTGATACCCTGAGTGCATTTAAAGCTGCAGTAATAGATGAATAGTTGCCTGGGATATTTATTATACCGCCTATAGTGCCTAAAAGAGTAGATGCAGATCCAAGAATTGGATTACTTAATCTACCTTCATTAATGGCGTATATTTTATAAAAATAGGTGGTTCCACTAATTAAATTTGACACATTATAACTAGTAGAATTACTTGCGGTAATGCCATCATAAACAAAATTTACATTGTCAATAGATCTATATACAACAAAGCCTGTTTCATTTAATGAGTTATCAGTCCAAGTAAGATTCATACTATTAATAGTTCTTGAATTTGAATTGAAATTTGATGGGGCATTAACTGTATTATTCGAGAATCTATAAATTTGGCCTGTTGCCGGTTTTATATTTATCGTGTTTGTTGAATTAGACGTGCTTGATGTTGGATTCGTTGAAGCAGAAGTTAAAGATATGAACGCATTGGCACTTGAAAAGTCTAACCCTCTAATACCTATGGTAGCACTAGCACCCGATACAACACCTGGTTCTTGCACATACTCAAATTGAATAATACCACTTGTTTCAAATAATTTCACTTGAAATGAAATAACAGCAGTGTTTGAATTCCAATTCCACTCCACGTTGCGCCATTCTGCTGTAAAAACCCTATTGGGAGCAACACCTGAGGTTTGATAACGAAATGAACCACTGGCCAAATCTAAATCATCCCAAAGAGGAGCTAATAAATCGTTAGGCAATGAAAAAGTATTTAAATTATTAGCAGCAACTGCAACATTTGATTGGCTCGAACCAAGTACCATCCAACCATTTGTACTGGTTTGTACTGTAGTGATTTTTCTACCCAAATAAAAAAAATCAAAACCAATAGGAATAGTTGAATAAAGCCCTTCATTTAAACTACCACTTGACAAAGCCGGAGATGTGGCAGTTAAAGGTAAATATGAAAATGTTCCACTGATTGAGCTAAAAAAATAATTATTTAAGGATTGAGCCTGAATTGGCGAAGAAAGCACTATCAGTGTTAGTAAACGAACAATAAACTTCATAATTAAAAATATATATGATATAAAACAAGATACCAATAATTTTGTTTTAATTAACTATTAATAAGTGTATTAAAGGAAATATAAAATGCTAAAAGGTAAATAACAGTAACGGGTAAATAATAAGATTTACGTTTGAACCATGAATTAAAGAATAAAATACAAATAGACGATTACAAAAAACCTACACGTACTTATTCTAATATCCAACTTAGATTAACGCTCCCATACCTCAAAGGTATAATTGTAAGCATGCTTTTCATCAGCTAAAAAATTTTCTGATGAAGTAAGTCGAAATCCTAAAGTATTTACCTCAGGGAAAAAAGTATCTGCATTAAACGTATGATGAATTCTTGTTAGATAAATCTTATCGCACCAATTCACTGCATCAGCATATATAGTCCCACCACCAGTAATCATCAATTCAGTTTCGTTATGCTGTTTAGCATAATCAACAGCATCCTTTATAGAATTCACCACTACACATCCATCAATTGTTAATTCCTTATTTCGGGTTACTACAATATTTGTTCTATTAGGTAATGGCCTACCTATACTCTCATAGGTATTACGTCCCATAACAATACAATGACCACTTGTTACTTGTTTAAAATATTTCAAATCTGCAGGTAAATGACACAACAATTTATTATCTAATCCAATACCATTTTGTTCATCGGCTGCAACTATTAAAGAAACCATCATGACTTTTTAATAAATTAAGTTATTGTAAATTTATATGGCACAATCATACATAAATAAGTTAATTTAATTAGATTTAACACATCAAAGATGAGCACAAAAATCGCTATTTTGTTCACAGCAATAACACTTATAACGTTAAGCGGCTGCCAACGCTTGTATTGGCAACGTGATAAAGTGCGTGCCGTAAACAAGACGTATCAAAGCATGGAGGTATACATAGAAAATAAAGTGCCTTATATTTTCAATCCCGATTTTGATACTAAGTTAAAGAGCACCTGTAAAGTTGAATTTGAGCGAATGGGATATACATTTAGTTATAAGGATACCCCCGATTTTGTGACAGTGGTTAAAATTAATATGGACTCGTTTGCCACTTCTGGCGTGTATACATTTAGTGCTGGTGGGCCAACCAGTTTTTGGAAAACATACAAGCGTAACAATGTAAGGGCTATTTTATTTGATTACAAGATAACCAACACCAAAAATAAAACGGTTAAGTGGGACAATCAAAACGATATATTTTATTTTTATGATGCATTCAGAAATAGCCAACGAAGCAATAACATGATTAAATATACCATTCGTTACGGCAAGTAACTATTAGCCCCTATATACGCCAAGGTTGTAAGCATCTAATCCCTGCGCATGTTTTTATTACGCATGATATTAAATGGTACACTAACCAGAATTAAACTACCACCAATCATTAACAAATCAGTGTTTAATTTTTGGACAGATAGAGATAATCCCAACGGATAACCTAATATA
>CALPIR020000050.1 GCA_943323675.2 Chitinophaga pinensis
CTCAAATAGATGATCTATAATTTCTTTATCGATTCAGTTCCGTTTGATCACGGAATTGAACATGGATAATACGAATTGTATCGCTATTTATTGCGTTGACTTACTTCACCAAATCGGCTATGGCTTGCTGTGCGTGAGGAAACTTAAAAGTAAAGCCAGTGCCCATTATTTTTTGAGCTGTTATGTGCTGACTACCCAATAACATGTCTCCCATTTCGCCAAACAACAGTTTAATAATGAACCCTGGTGCATTCGGTAAAATGAGTGGTTTATGCAATTGTTTAGCCAAGATTTGAGTCAGTTTTTTGTTGGTTTCTGGAGCAGGAGCCACACCGTTGTATACTCCACTTAGATTTTTGTTTTCAATAAGATACAGAAACATATTACACAAATCATCAATATGTATCCAACTGGTTTCTTGTTTCCCACTGCCAAGCGCTGCGCCAAAAAACAAGTTGATGGGGGTTGATACTTCTTTTATAAATCCACCATCTGTGGCTAAAACTACTCCAACACGAATAATTCCTGTTCTGATACCAAGATTTTCAATAGGCTTAACTGCCGTCTCCCAGTCTTCACATACTTTAGCCAAAAAGGTATTTGCCGCAGGACTATTTTCTGAAGTATTTAATTCGGTATTGTTACCATAAATGCCAATTGCAGAAGCAGAAATAAATGTGTTTACGGTATTTTTATGTTTACCCAATGCATGGGCAAATAGCTGTGTAGATAAAATTCGGCTGTCGTATATTTCTTTTTTATACGTTTCTGTCCATTTATTATCAGCAACTCCTGCACCTGCTAAGTTGATAATTACTTCAGCAAAATCAAAAACGGTATTGTCAATGGTTTGCTTTTTTACATCCCATTCAAACTGCTTGATGGGTTGGCTCGGTTTGATTTTTCGAGTTAACCAAGCTACTTCATGTCCTTTATCAATTAATATTTGGGTTAATCTCTTGCCAACTAACCCGCTTCCTCCCGCTATTACTACCTTAGTCATTTTATTTTTGTATTTAATTCAAAACAATCTTTAGTGGATTTATGTTTGAACAAGATAATTAAATAGTTAACAAAAACGGAGGCATTGTACATTGGGTATATTTTCTATTAAAGATATTGAAGCTGTTTCGGGCATAAAGAGCCACACGCTGCGCATATGGGAGCAGCGGTATGGCATTATTGCTCCTAAACGTACGGAGTCTAATATCAGGTACTATGACGATGATGATTTAAAACACATTCTAAATATTAGTATCCTAAACAGACAAGGTATTAAGATATCTGAGATTGCCCGCATGAGCAAGGAGGAGATTACCGAAGCGATTTTAAAAGATAGTGCTCTTTTCTCCGAAAATTATGACACCCACATTAAAGGTCTAGTTTCTGCCATGCTAAGTTTTGACGAGTATGGATTTCACAAGGTAATTAGCACCAATGTTATACAATTAGGCCTGGAACAAACTGTTATCAATATAATATTTCCTTTTCTTGCCGAGGTTGGTTTGCTTTGGCAAATTGGCTCTATCCATCCATCTCACGAGCATTTTGCCTCAAACATCATCCGCCAAAAATTATATGTTGCCATAGATGGAAATGTGGGTCGTTTTGCCGAAAACAGAAAACGATTTTTACTTTTTTTACCTGAACACGAGCAGCATTCAATAGGATTATTATTTGCAAATTATATTCTTCGAACGCGTGGACAAGATGTATTGTACCTTGGCCAAGAAGTGCCACTGCTTGATTTAAAGGATGCCTTCGTTGATAACGAACCAGATTATGTATTAACCCAATTGACTGCAGCGCACATAAACGTAGACAAGCAACGTTTTATTGATGACATTTCTAACTATTGGAGTAATGCGCAGTTAATTTTATCTGGTGGACAGTTTTTAGATCCTGCACTTAAATTACCTCCCAGCGCCCGTGTGATAAAGCGTATGGAAGATTTCATTACGTTAGTTGATAGTATTTCCATGAACAAGGGTGAGGTGTTGAATTAGGGTTAATTAATCTCAGATCCTACTTTCCTCCTCAATAATTTCTATTTTCATTTCAGAATTATAAACTTCAAGTTTTTTCCTTTTACTTCTTGTAATCACTCTGATTGGTTATTACAGTTTATTACTCTTTGCTATTAACAAATGCAATTGAGCTATCTCTAATCGCGATTTAATAGCACGTATTCCCTAAGGATTACGAAATATTTATTAAAGTTAATATCTGTACTTTAGATAGTTGTAAAATAAGAAAGCCGCGCCATTTTGAGGTAAAGCTTTTGTAGTCCGTAGGATGGCAAGGCGTTAATAAATGCCAACGATTTGGCATTTTAGCCTTGAGCGTGACTGTAGCGTGAGCCATTCCCCAAGGACTACAAAAATATTTTTCCACTATGCTTCAAGTAATTACAAAGTTTGTTGCACAAAAAAAGCCTCACTAAAAGTGAAGCTCTAAATCTTTGTAGTCCGTAGGGGAGTCGAACCCCTCATTCTTCCGTGAAAGGGAAGCGTCTTAACCGATTGACCAACGGACCATTTGTTGTTTTCGGGAGTGCAAATGTACGTACATTTTTTAAAATGCAAAATAATTTGTAAAAAAAAATTCAAAGGATACCTTTGCCAGACTTAAAAATTAATTACATCCTTAAACATCATATCATGAAAATAGGAATCAATGGATTTGGCCGTATCGGTCGTTTGGTTTTCAGGGCAGCCATCAATAACCCTAAAGTAGAAATTGTAGGCATTAACGATTTAATAGAAGTTGATTACATGGCCTACATGTTAAAATACGATTCAACACACGGTCGTTTTAATGGCGAGGTTGCAGTTGAAGGTGGCATGTTGGTAGTAAACGGTAAAAAAATCCGTGTTACAGCTGAAAAAGATCCGTCAAACCTAAAATGGGACGAGGTTGGTGCAGAGTATGTTGTTGAATCAACAGGTTTATTTTTAGAAAAGGACAAAGCTGCGTTGCACATTAAAGCTGGTGCTAAACGTGTTATCATGAGTGCTCCTGCAAAAGATGATACCCCAACTTTTGTAATGGGTGTTAACACAGATAAATATACTGCCGACATGGCTGTGGTTTCAAACGCTTCTTGTACAACAAACTGTTTGGCCCCCATTGCTAAAGTATTAAATGATAATTTTGGAATAGTTGAAGGGTTAATGACAACTGTTCATGCTGTTACCGCAACACAAAAAACCGTTGACGGTCCATCGGCCAAAGATTGGAGAGGCGGCCGCGGTGCATATCAGAATATTATCCCTTCTTCAACTGGAGCTGCTAAAGCAGTAGGTTTGGTTATCCCTGAATTAAAAGGTAAATTAACTGGTATGAGTTTCCGTGTTCCTACTGCAAACGTTTCTGTGGTAGATTTAACTTGTCGTTTAAACAAAGGGGCAAGCTACGAAGAAATTAAAGCGGTAATGAAAAAAGCCAGCGAGAATGAATTGAAGGGTATTTTGGGTTACACAGAAGATGAAGTAGTATCTACAGATTTCTTAGGTGATGCACGTACGTCAATTTTTGATGCCAAAGCGGGTATCTCGTTAACTGATAACTTTGTTAAAGTGGTTAGTTGGTATGATAACGAATGGGGTTATTCAAATAAATTGGTTGATTTAATTTGCCACATGGATACAGTTAAATAATCTGTACCCGATAACTTTTAAAACCGCCTTGTCAAGTATTGATGAGGCGGTTTTTTATTTGACCTCACTCAGAATAAAAGAATCCCAAAGAAATGATATTTTATACAACAATGTAAATAGGATGGATAACTAAACCTGAAAGGGAGATATTAATCTTACCCAAAAGAATATTAACCAAGGCAGCGATTTATAATTGCGACCGTACAATCACCTCCAACTTCAACACCTCAGCAATTTTTAGTAGTGTTTCCAATGAAGGATTGGACTTTCCACCCTCAATGTTATTGATACTGCGCAGGTGTATACCACTTCTATCAGCCAAATCTTGCTGTGTAATTCCCATTAGGTCACGTTTCTTTCTAATTACTACTGAAATCTCTAATGTATCCATAATTAATATGCAATATAATACATATTAAAAAATTAATAAGTATTAAAATTTAATTCAATATGTAATATAATACACAAGTTTAAAATATTGATAAATTAACTAACCTAATTTCCAACACTTTATAAGTTGTGGCTGCAAAGTTTCAAATTGTAACGTGTTAATTTTCTGACTTGTTAAGTTATTTGTACCACAAAAATTTAATTACCAATCATATGTCTTCATTACGCTTTAAAGCAATTGAAAGGGTACTTAACCGTACCAGTGTAAAAGTGAATATTCCATCTACAGTAGTTTCTGATTATTACAACTCGCGTGTATTTAGTGATGCTGCGATGAAAAACTTTTTAGATAAAGAAGCTTATGAAGCGGTTTGTAGCGCAATTAAGCATGGCGAGAAAATTGATCGTAAAGTAGCAAATCAAGTAGCATCGGGAATGAAAAACTGGGCCATGACCCATGGTGTAACTCATTATACGCATTGGTTTCAACCACTCACAGGTTCAACAGCCGAAAAACATGATGCATTTTTTGAACCAACTGAAGATGGACGCTCTATAGAAAAATTTGCAGGAAGTGCATTGGTTCAACAAGAACCTGATGCATCAAGTTTTCCTAATGGGGGTTTAAGAAATACATTTGAAGCACGCGGATATACTGCTTGGGATCCTTCATCGCCTGCATTTATCATGGAGGGGGAAAATAGTAAAACATTATGTATACCTACCATTTTTGTTTCATACACAGGTGAGGCATTAGATTATAAAGCGCCATTATTAAAGGCGCTAAATGCGGTAGAAAATGTTGTGGTTGATGTGTGCTCGAGCTATTTTGATAAAAACGTAACAAAGGCATTAGCAAGCTTAGGTATAGAACAAGAATATTTTTTGGTTGATGCAGCATTTTATAATGCACGTCCCGATTTAATGTTAACAGGTCGCACATTGCTTGGTCATTTGCCTGAAAAAGGACAGCAGTTGGAAGACCATTATTTTGGAACTGTTCCCCCACGAATATTAGACTTTATGGTTGAGTTTGAGGTTGAATGTTACAAGTTAGGAATTCCTTTAAAGACCCGTCATAATGAAGTTGCTCCAGGGCAATTCGAGTGTGCACCAAATTTTGAAGAAGTAAATTTAGCTATTGACCACAACCAATTATTAATGGATGTGATGGATAAGGTAGCAGTTAAGCATGGATTAAAGGTGTTGTTACACGAAAAACCATTTGCGGGAGTAAACGGAAGTGGCAAACACAACAACTGGAGTTTAATTACAAATACTGGTGTTAACTTATTGGCTCCGGGTAAAACGCCTCATACTAATCTACAGTTTCTAACTTTTTTTATTAATACCATTAAGGCGGTACATAACCATGCCGATTTATTGCGCGCAAGTATTGCATCTGCATCAAACGATCATCGTTTGGGAGCCAACGAGGCTCCACCTGCAATCATGTCCGTGTTTATCGGAACGCAATTAACTCATGTGTTAGAGGATTTGATTTCACCTAAAGCAAAGGCGGCCCTAAAAACATCAAAAACAACAATTGATATTCAAAAGATTCCTGAAATTTTATTAGATAACACAGATAGAAACAGAACATCTCCTTTCGCCTTCACCGGAAATAAATTTGAGTTTCGTGCCGTAGGTTCTTCTGCAAATTCTGCCAATGCAATGATTGTTTTAAACACCATTATGGCTGAGCAACTAAAAGTATTTAAAGCGGATGTAGATGCTCAAATTAAAAAAGGGAAAAAGAAGGAAGATGCCATACTAGAGATTCTTAAAGGGTATTACACATCTAGCAAAAAAATTCTTTTTGAAGGGAATGGTTATGGTGATGAATGGGTTAAAGAAGCTAAAAAACGTGGATTGAGCAACATCAAAACAACTCCTGAAGCATTGAATGCATACATTGCTCCAGCATCAAAAAAGTTGTTTGCAGATAATAATGTTTTTGATGTGCGCGAATTAGATGCTCGTTACGATATCATGCAAGAAAGCTACGTAAAGAAAATTGATATTGAGGCAAAAGTTATGGCTCAATTAGCCACTTCACACGTTATTCCAGCAGCCGTTGAGTATCAAACAAAACTAGCGGCTTGTATTTCTAGCCTCAAATCAGCAGGGGTTACAAAATCGCTTTATAGTGCGCAGTTTGAAATGGTTCAAACCATTTCAAAGCATATTAATACCATTCATGAGTATACAAAAAAGTTGGTTCTAGAAACAGAAAAGGCTCATCACATTGAGGATACCCACAAACGCGCTTTAGCATTTTGTCATAAAGTAAAACCGTTGTTTGATGTAATAAGAAATGCAAGTGATGCTTTAGAATTTATGATTGAAGATGATTTGTGGAAGTTGCCCAAATACAGAGAGTTACTGTTTATTAAGTAGGGTAATCTGCAGGCATTTTTAAGTACCATCTAAAATACGCTTGATATTTTAAATATTTTGTGTTTATATTAGCTTAAACATTTTATACTAAATAAGTAGCAAGCGTATTTAAAACCGACATTTATACAATGAAAAAAAGCAATATTATTTTCTCTTTTCTTGCCATAATACTTACCTCAATAGTGCTCTCGTGTGGAGCTAAAAAAGGCTCAATGCAAGCTGCTCGTGAGGCTTTAGCGAAAAAGGAATTTGCAGTAGCTGGAGAAAACTACAAAGCGGTATATAGCAAGACTAAAAACAAGGACGAGAAGAACGAATCATGCTTTCAAACGGCTGAATGTTACTATATGGCCAATGACATGAAAAATGCCGAAGGTTGGTATAAAAAAACGGTTAAGGCTGATCCTAAAAATGTAGATGCCCAAATGAAACTTGCTGAGAGTATTAAGTCTCAAGGCCGTTTTTCTGAAGCAATTATTGAATATAATAATTACAAAAAGCTTGCTCCTGCTGATACTAAAATTGACAGTAAAATTCGTGGTTGTGAATTAGCTTTGAAGTGGAAGAACGAAAAAACCCGTTATAAGGTAGAGAACGTTAAGGCGATTAACAGTAAATGGAGTGATTTTGCGCCTATGTTTTACAAAAAAGACCTACTTTTTTTTACTAGCGATAGAGAGAAAGGTGCAAGCAATAAAGCATATGGTTGGACCGCAAACTTTTTTACAGATGTATATAAAGTGGTATACAAAGTAGATAAGAAAAACCCAAACAATATTAAATATGAAATGCCTGCTTTGGTTGACAAGGAGAATGTAAACTCTCCTTACAATGACGGTACTGTAGCTTTTGACAACAAAGGTGGAACGATGTACTTCACACAATGCAATGGTAAAGATGGAAAAGGGAAGTTCTGCCGTATTTGGTCAGCAACACTCTCGGGGCAAGATTGGACAGAAGTGAAGCCACTGGAATTTTCTTCGGATTCATTTAATAGTGGGCACCCGTCTTTAACAAAAGATAATCAAATCATGTATTTTTCTTCTGATATGCCAGGTGGCGAGGGAGGAAAAGACATTTGGTATGTAACATATAGTAAACGTAGCAAAACTTGGGGTGATCCGATTAACCTTGGTCCAACAGTTAATACAGATAAAGATGAAGTTTATCCATTTATTCATGAAGATGGAACATTATATTTCTCTTCAAATGGACATACAGGTATTGGAGCTATGGATATTTTTTACACCACAGGCTCAACAACAGATTGGGGAACACCCGTAAATATGAAATCTCCTATAAATTCTGGAGGGGATGATTTTTCTATAATATTATCAAAAGATAAAGAAAGTGGTTATTTAGCAAGTAACCGTGAAGGCACAAAAGGCCAAGATGATATCTGGCGTTTTTACATGGATCCATTAGTATTTACATTAAGTGGTGTTGCACGTGACATAAAAACAAAGCAAATACTTGCAAATACTTTTATTACATTAACTACAAGTGTTGACACCGGAAAAATTGTTGTTAAAACAGATGCTGCGGGTTCATATAAAATAAATTTGAAGCCTAAAACAGATGTTGAGTTGTTTGGCTCACATGAAGATTATTATGATAGTAAGATTGCATTTCAAACTACAAAAGGTTTAGATGTTTCAACTGATTTGATTCAAGACCTAGATTTAAATCCGTTTGATTATGAAAATGCAATTAAAGTTGAAGGTATTTATTATGATTTGGATAAGGCCAATATTCGTCCTGATGCAGGAAGAATTTTAGACTCATTGGTAATTACCCTCAATCGCTACCCTAAAGTGCGTATCGAACTAGCCTCTCATACTGATTGTCGTGCAGATTCAGCTTACAACGAAAATCTATCACAAAGACGTGCAGATTCAGCAGTTTCATACATTATTCGTCAAGGTATAGACTCGGCTCGTTTAGTAGCTAAAGGATATGGTGAAAGTAAATTGGTTAACGATTGTGCTTGCGAAGGTAACTACGTAAAACGCCAATGTACTGAAGAAGAGCATCAGATGAACCGTAGAACAACGGTTAAATTATTAGGCAACGACTACCGACCTAAACCTAAAGAAGTACCTGTTGATCCAAAAGCAAAGCCTAACACAACAAAACCGGGTACAAAACCAGGAACAACCCCTACACCAAGAAGGTAACATCAAAAATAATATACCTAAAAAGCCCACGGAGAAATTCGTGGGCTTTTTTTTAAATTGGCTTTTTTAAAAATACTTTAAATAATTGTTGTTTTTATATTAATTAATTATAAATTGTATAATCAAATAAGGTGATTAAATATAAAAGTTTACCACTTGAAGGGATGCAATAACAAACAAATTATACCTCAATTACACTACATCTTAAGGACGACTCCGTAAACGAGTCGTCCTTTTTTTTTATAATAATAGCAAGAAGTTTACGTTACATTTTACATGTTTTCTATTAGCTTTGAAAGTATATGCGTGTATCCATACTTTTATTTTTGTCTTGTTTTTTTATAAATGCTTTCGCACAAACAACTGCTGTAACTCCTATAGACATTGAGATACAAAAAGCAGATGTGCTATTCATTTGTAAAAAATATAATTCGGCAGCAACCTTTTATAAAAAAATTTACACAAAAGTTAAAGACGAAGAACAACAAGCAACCATAAATTTTAAAATAGCAGAGAGTTATAGACTGAGCAATAATTTTAAGCAAGCTTTTGAGTGGTATGAGAAATTAATAAATACCAAATATCCTGACCCCAAAATTTTATACTCGTATGGCTTGTTGTTAAAAAATTATGAGCGTTATGGTGATGCTGCAAGGCAATTTAGCGACTACTTATTCGAAATCCCTAATGATGTTGCGGCAAAAAGAGAAGTAGAGGCCTGTAAGATTTCTGGCGATTGGAAACTAAATCCATTAAAGTTTTCGGTAGAGAATGTTAAATCTTTAAATACGGCTTACAGCGACTACGCACCTTTTTTATCTGATGGTAAAATGTTTTGGAGTTCATCAAGAACGGAAGCTACAGGTAATATTATTTTTGAATGGACTGGACAAAAGTGCGCAGACATTTTTCAAAGTAATATCAATGAAAATTCATTTGGTACAATTTCTAAACCAAGCGGATTAATTAATAGCAATTTTAACGAGGGCGTAGCTTGGGTTGATAGCACAAATACAACCATGTATTTTACCCAATGCAATGGCTCAGATGGTAAAGGAATGAATTGCAAAATATATGTAAGCTATAAGCAAAATAACCAGTGGAGTATAGCACAAGTGTTGCCTTTTTGTAGTGATAGTTTTAGTGTTGGTCATCCCGCATTTACTGCAGATATGAAACGTTTGTATTTTGCAAGTAACATGCCCGGAAGTTTAGGCGAAAAAGATATTTATTACATTAACCATAACCCTTTAACCGGCAAATGGGGCGTTCCTGTAAATTTAGGGTCTAATGTTAACACCACGGAAGACGATATGTTTCCCGCTGTTCATCCCGATGGAAAAATATATTTTGCAAGTAAAGGGCACTTTGGTATGGGTGGTTTAGATTTATTTTATAGCATAGATTCTGTTGGTGGCTTTACAAAGGCCATTAATTTAAAGAGTCCTATAAATAGTGGAGCAGACGATTTTGGAATTACTTTTTCGGGTCATCAAACTGAATCACAAAAACCATTCGCATATTTTACAAGTAACCGTGAAGGAGGACTAGGTGATGATGATATATATAGCTTAAGTGTTAAGCCATTTATTTTTCTAGTAAAAGGCAGGGTTATTAATAGGGAAGACGAAACGCCAATCTCTAATGCAGACGTATTTGCTTTGATGGCTAATATGCCCTTAAAAATCATTAAAACAGATGCGAAAGGCAACTTTGTAAGTGAGTTAGCATTAAATCAAAATATAGAGTTAAGCGCTGCCAAAGAAAAGTTTTTCAAAAGTGTTTCGCTTGCTGTATCATCTCAAAATATTAAAGCAGATACGACCATTGAATTGACTTTGTATTTAAATCCAATACCTGATCAAGCTGTTGAGTTTACCTTACAAGGTATTTATTACGATTTGGATAAGGCTGATATTAGACCCGAAGCTGCTCGCGTGTTAGATTCGATGGTATTAATCTTGAAAAATAACCCCACCATTACCATCGAGCTGGCTTCGCATACAGATAGTAGGGCTGATGAAGGATATAACCTTAAACTTAGTCAGAGGCGGGCACAAAGTTGCGTTGATTATTTACTTAAAAAGGGAATTGCTAAACCACGTTTAACTGCTGTGGGTTATGGAGAAAGTAAATTAATTAATGATTGTGCAGATGGAGTTGAGTGTAATGAAGACCAACATCAAGAGAACAGAAGAACAACTTTTAGGGTATTAAGCACCGATTACAAAGGACGATAATACTTAATTGTATTGCTTTTTAACCCAAGTAGCAATTTCATCTACAACATATTCTGGAACATTGTTGGGTTTATTATATTCAGTTGGTTTTGATATACCCTCGCCTTCCATAAGTAGATGGTTTAATTTAGGGTACGAGATAAAAGTTGAACAACAGCTTTTTTGCATGGCTTTGTTCCATAACTCAAATTCACTCATGGGCACTTGGTAATCTCTTTCTCCCTGAATAAATAAAGCAGGTTTTTTATGCAAAACAGCATGTAATTTTTCTGGTCCGTTGTCCATCATATCTTTTACATAAGCCATGGTTAAACCCGGTATCATTGAGTCTTTATTGATTTGGGTTGATGGTATATTTAGTTTCATGTATTCAGCTTTTTTAATCATTACATCATAGGCTAGTTTTGATGCACTGTCAGGCAAAAACTGTTTTAAATACTCAAACTGATAAGCCATTAAATCAACAACATTGCTATAATTACCAGCCAAACTAATTACACCTTTAATCTTTGGGCACGCCTTTGCAAAATAAGGTAACATAAATCCGCCTTGGCTGTGGCCAGCAATAAATATTTGTTTTGGGTTGATTCGTTTATCTTCTGAAAAATAAGCCACAATGTTTTTTAAGTCTTCAACATATTCTTCATACAATAAAAATTCATTTAGGTTTTTAATGCCTTTTAAATTCGTAGGGTTAGCTGTTCTTTTGTCGTATCTATATACTGCAATCCCTTTTGCTGCAAGTGCCCAAGCAATATCCTTGTATGGTTTATTAGGGCCTAATGTGCCATCTTTATCAGTGCCTCCACTGCCACCAACAATAATTACCAATGGTGCATTTTGTTGAGTTTTGGGTAAACTTAATACCCCCTCGCTAAAAATATTTTTTGTGGGCACTGCTAATTTAATTTCAACAAAACTTAAGGTGTTAATGTAATCGGGAGGGGTGTACTTTAGCTTGGTATTTAAAAAATACATCCCAGATATTTCGCCTTTATTATTTATAGTGAGTTTGAATAGAAAACTCTTTTTAACGAAATCAATTTTAGTCTCCGTAATTTTAAACGAATCTTTTTCCGTTATGACGGTTTCGTTAATGTATTGTAATGAATCATAGTTTTCAATTAGACTATTCCAGGTTGCTTCAAGTTGGTTTGCATCCATGTAACGCTTCATGGTTGCATCCTGGAGGGTATAAATTTTATCAAACTGTTGTGTTTTAAAATTGGCAAGTACGCTTTGGGTAATATCTGCAGCGTTATTTTGTGCAAAGGTTGGAGCGATAGTTAATCCTAAAATAAATATGTACAAACCAATTATTCTCAATAAATTCATGCTGCAAGATGTTGAATTTTGTCAACTAATCAACTTAAAATTAATGCTCATAATACGTGTTTAGTTCATTATTTATGTTAATTTGTTTAACTAATTTTGTTTATGAAATACATAGGTTTTTCGATAATGGTGTTAATACTTTTTTCTTTTACAGATAAAGGAAAACATTGGTACAACACCTTGCACTACTACAGCAGATATCAAACCACCGATTGTAAGTTTAATGGAAAGTACCGTTCTTATTATCGCAGCGGAAAGAAAAAATCGGAGGGTTATTTTAAAAACAATTACCGTAGCGGAAATTGGAAAGTGTGGGATGAGAAAGGTAACTTGATTATAGAGCGTAATTACAGTTCACCTTTTGAGTTTACAGTTGTAGAATCGGAAGGTAAAAAACCAACATCAACATATAAACTGCAGCGCGATAGTAATGGACTCTATAAACATTTTGTTTTTACAGCAGATAGTGTTTTGGCAGCAGGAAGAATTTGGCGTTTAGTTGAGCCGACATTTAATCGGGTTTTGTTTAATAATAATAACCTTTACAACCTATTGCAAAATGCGGTAATTAGCCGCGCGGCAAAAGCTTACCGTAACGATAGCTGTTATGGCGAAAAGAACTTTATTACAACAGATACGTCAAAGCTTAACATCATTGGATTTAAAACCATGGAAGATTGGATTATAGATAAAGAACGTTTGGTGCTTGAGTATTATCCAATAGCTGTTTGTCCGGTTGCAGTTAATAAATCCAATGATACGATAGATTTATACTGGATTATAGTTGACGAGATTAGGAAAAACTTGTTTGCCCACAAATTGTACATTAACACCAAAAACATTGAATTTAATAATTTAGACGATTACTTTTTTCTTCATAATTATCATGGAAAAATTGTTCGTCAGCTTGCTTTTGAAGACTACACCCATCCACTTAATAAATTCGATCCAGTGAGTGACGCGTTACGTATTGATTTAGACATTATAGAAAACGAGCA